>JAFDIC010000265.1 GCA_019308525.1 Deltaproteobacteria bacterium | reverse complement strand
TCCAACAACAACCTGGACATGTTTTCCGAAATGGACATGGCCGCGAAACTTCACAAGCTGAGTACACTCGACACCACTGTTATGGATGCCTTGACCGTGCTGAAAATGGCCACGAAGGAAGGTGCCGGGGCGCTTGGCATGGGAGACAAAATCGGATCCATAGAGATCGGTAAGAAGGCCGACGTCATAGTCCTTGACCTTGAAAAACCCCATCTCACGCCCATGTATAATCCCTACTCCCATCTCGTTTACGCGGCCAAGGGCAGCGACGTGGTTCATGCAATCATAAACGGTCGCCTTGTCATGGAGAATAGGAGGCTGGCACACCTGGATATTGCCGAAATCATGATGGACGCCAAGGAGAAGGCGGAGAAGGTCAAAGGATGGGTGTCTTCGGGCAAAACTTGACGGCGAGGAAATCTGGTCCACTGGAGTTTTTTTGCTGACCCCCTGCGTGGCGAGCACCCAAGAGCCAGGGAGTCGGCAGGGACCGTGACTTTTGAATGGGCCATATATGGCTCCTTTCATATAATCTTAATAGGTCTAGAAATCTAATATATCTTAATATCTTAATTATAATTAGTTTATTGAAATAACTTAAGTAATATGTTAGGGTTCCCCTGGATAGGGGGTTAAGAGCATGGAAAAGAGCGGGATAAGAAGGAGGAGGAACAAGAAAGACGAAGGCTGGGTGCCTGTGCAAATCAAGGTGAACTACGTTTTTTGGAAGCGCCTGAAGGCAGCCGCCGCCATGGAGGATACCAGCCTGGAAGAAATTCTGGACAAGATCATCCGTGAATATATAGAAAGAAATCACAGCTATTTGCTACCGTCATTACAGCCGTAAAAAAGAGTTTTCCCGACTCAACCTGATGATTGGACCATGACTTGCTCAATATAGGCACACCAGCACATCTTATCACCGTTTCCAAGAGCTTGACCAGGAACTAGGGTAAAAACTGCCCTTAGGAAATGACTCTTGTCTTGGGGAGGAAAAATGACCGGAGGGAATACCTGGCGCTTTGTAGCTCTCGGAAGCAGGCTGAAAGGGCTGCCCGAAGTGCTGACCCTTGGGGTCAGGCCCAACTATCACGACTATACTCCTCGAGAGAGGAGTTACATGTCCGAAGCTCCCATGATCCTTTACCCCACACACAATTACGCCCAGTTCTTTCACACCATGGGTAAAAGGATATTTCCGAGTCTCGAGACCCACCTCTACGCGGATGAGAAGATCAAGCAGACAACCCTGTTTTCCATGCTGGAGATACCCCATCCCAGGACCCGTATCTACTATCACCTTCATCACAAGGATATTTTGAAAGAATTCAGTTTCCCCTTCATCGCAAAGCTTCCCAGGGCCTCCTCGGGGGGCAAGGGAGTATTCATGATCATGGACAGGCAGACACTGGACAACTACTTGAAAATGACCAGAGTTGCCTATATCCAGGAATACCTGCCCCATGAAAGGGACATCAGGGTGGTACTCATCAATTATCAGCCCATCCTGGCCTACTGGCGGGAGGTTCCTCCCGGCGGATTCAGAAGCAATGTGTTACAGGGAGGTAGAATAAATTTTGCCGACATTCCCAGGGAGATATTCCAGATCGCAACAGAGGTGGCCCTCAAATGCCGGTTTGACGATGTAGGACTGGATTTCATTCCCCACCGGGGGATATGGTATCTTATTGAAGCCAATATGAAATACGGGCGCAAGGCCCTCAGGCAAAAAGGCATGGACTTGAAGAAGATTATCATGGATAAAGTGACTTCCCTGTGCAGACTGTAATCATCGGGAAATCCGGGCGCAAGGGAGTTATCTCTTGCCAGGCGAAAGAGGCGAAGCGAGGTGAGAAAAAGGTTTAAGAATATCGTTAAAGTATTTATTATTACATTTACTTTGCTGCTGGTATTGCTTGCCGGCCTATCGGCGGTGGTCTATTTACGGGTTTCCAGGGATACTGCTGCCCGCATCGAGCGCGGCGCCATCAACAATATCATATTTTCAGAGAGCCCCGTTTACTACGACGACGGCGTCAGCGTCATAGGGGTATTCTTTGATAAGACCCACAGGAAGTATATAGACTACGGGGGCATCCCTCCAATATTTATCAAGGCGCTCATAGCTGCTGAAGACAAGAATTTTTTCCAGCATCACGGCTTCGACCCCAAGGCTATCCTGAGGGCGATGATTGCGAACATAAAGGCGGGAAAGGTCGTTCAAGGGGGAAGCACGATTACCCAGCAGACCGCGAAGAATATCTTCAAGAGAGAGAGGCGATCCTTGAAGGCCAAGATCAAGGAACTTGTTCAGGCGATCCTGCTGGAGCGGAAATACTCGAAGGAAGAGATCCTGGAAATGTACGTTAATCAGTTTTTTGTAACAGGCTTCGGCAGGGGGCTCAGGATAGCATCCCGGTATTTTTTCGACAAGGAAGCGAGAGACCTCGACCTGGTCGAGGCCGCCTTTATCGCAGGATCTGTCAAGGGTCCTTCCAGGTACAATCCCTTTATCAAGAAAACACCCCTCGAAAGGGAGAGGGCCATGAGATTGGCCAAGAAACGCAAGGACTACGTGCTCAGGAACATGTTCAACATGGGAATGATTTCCGAGGATGAATACCTCGACGCCAGGGAAAGAGAGGTCCCCTTCAAACAGGGCAGAATCACTTACAAGCTCAATGTTGTTCTCGACTATGTCCGGGACCAGCTTGAGAGCGACTTCTTCAGGTCTGTCCTGGAAGAGGAGGGGATAAGCAATATCGCTACCTCGGGAATTCGAATATACACATCCATCGACAGGGAGATTCAGGATGGCGCCCTCAGGAGCATGCGCTCACACCTGCCCATCCTCGATGTCAAGATTTCGGGTTACACCCAGAACGCTCTACGGGCCGATGAACAATACCCGGGAAGATCGTTCAGAAAAAGTCCTGATGGCCTCCCCTTCCTCTCCAGGGTCACCCACATCAACCCTGATCCCAACAACCCCTACATGGTCGTATCCTGGGAAGACGGCGGCGGGGTGGTCGACTATGAAGGGTTGAAAACCATGGGCAGGGCCTGGACCGTGTGGAAGCATGGCCAGGGAGCAAGATTCGGAAGAGAGAAGGCCGTTGAATTCCTGAGGCAATTTCAAGTGGGAGATCTGGTTGCCGTTCGTACGGCGGAGCGTGAATCCGGCCGGAACTCCGGAAAACATTTGGAGCTTTCCAAGATCCCCGAGCTGGAAGGAGGAATAGTCGTTCTCAACAACGGCATGATCAAGGCGATGGTCGGGGGGTTTTTCAACCGGTTCTTCAATCGGGCCGTGGATGCCAAGAGACAGCTTGGTTCAATTTTTAAGACCCTCGTCTTTACAGCCGCCCTGAAACTCAAATGGAATAATCTTGATCCCCTCTACAACGTTCGCGATCTCTTCCCCTTTGAATCCACCTACTATTTCCCTGCCCCTGACCACGAGCCACGGGCGGAAAAGGTCTCCCTGGCATGGGCAGGGGCCGATTCGGAGAACCTGGCCACGGTTTGGCTCCTCTATCATCTTTCAGACCGGCTCAACATGGCCGAGTTTCGCCGTGTGGTTGAATCGGTCGGCTTGAACAGGCGTGAAGGAGAAACCTATGAAGCCTACGTTCGAAGGATAAGGGATCATTACGGCGTGGTGGTCAATAGGAACTCTATTATGGAGGCGGCCTTCGAGGAGGCCAAGAAGATCCTCGAACCTGATGTCATATTTGAAGAAGACGAAGAGCTCATGGAAAACCTGAGGAGATTACACTTCAAGATAAACCCTGAGCTCATTGACCTGAATAACCCCGAGGAGGCCAGGATATCAAGGCTTGATTTTTATCGCCTCAGGCAGGTGAATGCCGAGATGATGAGAAAGGTCCAATCGGTAATGGAGGACCCTGACCAGCTTGATCCAAAGGTTCTGGAGGGGTTTTACCATATCCTGGAAAGCCCTGGAGCCCCCCCCCGTGTGGTATATACAACGGAGGGCAAGACCGGGGAGGGAGGTTCGGCTCCCTGGATGCCGATTCCCGTCAGGGTGCTCAGAGAGACCCTTGGAGGGATCGATCCTGGAGCCATATGGATCGAAAATGTCCTACCGTCTAAGTACCTGGAGTTACTAGACAATCATACAAACAGGCTCTTTCAAAGAATGGCGAACCTCAGGAAATACGATGCACAGTTGTTGTACAGGATAAGGGATTTCAAGACCCTGGTGAACCTGCATTTTGTCATTCAACTGGCCAGGGATATGGGGATCACCACCCCCCTTGATCCGGTCCTCTCATTCCCGCTGGGGGCAAACTCCATCAGCATACTCGATGCGGCTCTGGCCTACCACACTATAATGACCGGAAAAATCTATCCTCTCGGAAATAGTCTAACACCTGACCTGGTACCCCTCATTACCAGGATCGTGGACAGGGACGGCGAAGTAATCTGGCAATACAGGCCTAGACCCAGAAGGGTTCTACCCCAGGTGGTCTCGGCACAGGTGACCGAGATACTGAGGCTGGTGGTAACAAAGGGAACGGGCCGAAGGGCAAGGGACGCCGTACGTATTGCCTTCGACATTGAAGGCGAGCAGGTGAGTTCACCCATCCAGAGTTACGGCAAAACGGGGACCGCTGATCGCCTGATAAACTCCAGCTTTGTCGGTTACATACCCGGCCCGAAGGGAGACACGGGACAGCTTGACCTTGGAAGTGGTTATGTTATTGCAAGTTACGTGGGTTTCGACGATAATAGACCAATGAAAGGGGAAAGAATCGCCATCTACGGGGCCTCAGGGGCTTTGCCCCTGTGGATAGATACCGCAAACACGATTGCGAACAGTTCCGAATACAAGGAACACCTCCAAGCGGCTGATTTTATCTTCGGCTCTTCCCCCATGAGTCCTGTCGGGTCCCGGGAAATGCAAGCAGTGGCGGTTTCCCAAATATCGGGCCTTCCGCTGAGAAGGCAGGTAGGGACAGGAACAGAGTCAAGATTCAGGGTGCTGAGCTACGCTACCATTACCGCTAATGGCAGCGTGAAGCTGGAGAGGCTCTTTGATCCCGACTAAACGGTATGCCATGGATTTGAAAAAGATCATGCCAGCCTTGATAGTCTCTCTTCTCCTCGCCCTTGCGGGCTGTATGCCGGTCTTGAAGGAGACCAGGACCGGGCCTCCAGTCTCTTCTTCAAGAGAGACGATCATCACGGATGAGATGCTGGACAGGAAAATGGACTATTATGCAAATCTCCTTCAAAGGGGAGATCTGTCAGAGGACCAAAGGCGGATTGCAGGGGAGTTATTGAATACCTACACATATATCAAAGGGGTCCCGGCTCAAGAGAGGTGGGGGATGGATCCCGGGGTCGCCAGGAGACTTCTGAACGCTGTCTCCCGTTTGGAGGTGAAGTATTTCTCGATAAAGGAGCCGACCGAAGAGACCGGAAAGGCCGTCATGCACCGGTTTGCCATCAAGCGGGACGAGATCATAGAGAAATATCAGCGGGGTGATTACCAGGGTGTGATAAACGATTGCATGGAGCTGGAAGATAGCCTGGGAAGGGACGCCCTTACCCCTGAGATAGGTCTCTATTTTGCTCTCTCCCTGGCCAAGAAAGGCCTTGTGCAGGAAGCGATAAGAATAGGCGGCGAGGTTATGAGGGAGTTCGAAGAGAAGCCGGATCTATTGTATCTTCGCTCTTCGCTCCTGGACTGGCAGCTGCTCCTGGGACAGGACGAGGAGGCCTATGAGGTTTATGACCAGCTCCTGGAAGACCTGGAGCAAAGGCAAACCCTTGTCAAGGGTGCGGAAGAGAAGATGGCCAGGATAGGGGAATTTTCAATAGGGTGGAGGAATTGGTGGGGAAAGGCCAGTTCCCGGAGGCCAAGATCTTACTGTTGAGACACAGGATAAGACTTGAGAAAGGGCCTGAGATTGATGCAATTGACAGGGCATTGAACGCAGTGGACCTTGCCGAGCGAAACTATCATCGCGGGGAGGACCTGAGTGCCTCTCTCAGGGCTGGAATCCTGAAAACAGCGACCAGGCTCATTGAAAACGAGGAATACGAGGAGGCCATAGCCAAGATAGAGTATCTGGAAAATGAACAGGGGAGGAGCCCGGAAACGGTCAGGCTCAAGGACATTGCAATAGAAAAGCTGATCAACAGGGAGAGGAACAGGGCCGCAGGCCTTTTTCTCAGGGCAAAGAGGAGTGAAGACCCCTCGGAGAAGAAGGAACTGCTTCTTTCCGCAAATGAGATACTGGAGAATATGGCTGATAGATTCCCCTCATCTCCATTGAATAGCAAGATAAAGGAACACATCAAAAAAATTAATGAAGAACTACTCAAAATAGCCGAAACGAGATAACAGCACAGACATGTTCCTAAGACTTCTCCTTCTCTTCACGCTCATCCCCTTCCTTGAGATCTATCTCCTCATAGAGGTTGGGCGGTATCTCGGGGCCCTGAACACCGTGGCCCTGGTCTTCATAACGGGCCTCCTGGGGGCTTACCTGGCAAAGCTCCAGGGTCTCAGTACCATGGACAGGGTCAGGCGGGCCCTTGAAAGAGGAGAAATTCCTGCCAATGAGTTACTGGACGCCCTTTTGATCCTCATTGCCGGAATAGTTCTCCTCACTCCAGGTCTGCTGACGGATTTCATAGGCCTACTCCTCCTGATTCCTCAAACCAGGAACAGGTTCAGGCACTGGCTTCGACGGAAATTCGCTGACTGGATCGAAAGGCACCCCATCGACATCGATATCTACAGGCAGTAGAAGGGCTATGCAGAGGGATGCACAGGTCGAAAAGCCTTGCTCCGAGACCGTAGAGGTTGTTGGCCTGGGGCAGGCATGCGTGGACTACCTCGGCACTATACCCCATTACCCGGATGAAGACGGAAAAATCGAACTCCTGAACCTTCGCAAGGAATGCGGGGGTCCGGCTTCGACCGCCCTCGTGACCCTGGCAAGACTCGGTATCAGAGTGTCTTTCTTGGGCTCCATTTCCACTGATCCCTTTGGAAAGGCTATCCTGGAGGCCTTACTCCGCGAGGGAGTGGATGCCTCCTTCCTGAAAGTTACACCTGGCCACACGTCCCAGTTTGCCTTCATTGCCATAACAGAAGGGAGCGCAAGAAGAACCGTCTTCTGGCACAGGGGTACGGTTGCGCACCTCACCGCCAGGGACGTCGATCTGCGCCCCTTTTCCGGCGCCAAGGTCCTCCATCTCGACGGGTTGATGGTAGAGGCTTCAATAGAGGCCGCCTCTCAGGCCAGGGAGAGGGGCATGAAGGTGGTAATGGATGGGGGTACTTTCCGGAAAGGCACTGGGGAGCTGCTGCCGCTCATTGATGTGCTTATCGCGTCGGAGCATTTTGCAAAACCCTTGTCAAAGAGCGGATCTTCACCCCGTGAGCACATAGAGTTGCTCCAGGAGATGGGTCCCCAGGAGGTAGTCATCACGATGGGGGAAAGAGGGAGCCTGGGACTGGGCCGGGAAGGTCTCTGCTTCCAGGAGGCGTTTTCTGTAGTCCCTTTGGACACCACCGGTGCGGGGGACGTCTATCACGGCGGATATATCTACGGTCTTTTGAAAGGATGGGACATGGCCGGGTGTATGCGGTTCGCATCTGCAATAGCTGCAATGAACTGTAGGGCAATAGGCGCACGCCGGGGTATCCCGGAGGGCCCTGATGAGGTCTTTAGATTTATCAGAGAACAGGCCTCATAAATGAAATTTTTCAAGGAGGTCTTTACTTGTGCGATAGCGGTATTACTTTATTAATACCCTGCTGTACCCAGGAGCAAAGGCAAGGGGTACGGGAGTAACCGGCTTCTGGGGTGTGCGTGCATCTTTTCCACCGGGCACCTTCTATTCATAAACCCCCTGTGAAGTGTTGCCCCGGGGAAAACAACGGCATCCGGAGAAGCCGAAAAAATATAGGCGGAACCCTGGAACATCACCAACTATCAGCCCAACTCAAGCTATTATCTCACCATCTATACAAACAAACCCTAAGTGAGGAAGGGCCCGCGGGTTCAGACATGCCCGCGGGCCATTTTCAGTTCAGGACATTGGCCGAAGAGTCTTTCCTTCATCTTCTCGTAGGCGACTTCCATCAGTGGCTGTAGGTTGACGATATCTGCGGTGTTGTATTTGATCAGACGCGACAGGGCTTGCTCATCTCCCCACTGGTAGGCCGCCCAAAGTCTTACCGCGTCATAGCCGTTCATTCCCTCTATTTCTGCTTCTCTGGCTATGGCCAGTTGCTTTTCAATGCTTTTCAGACCACCCCTGTAACCCAGCCTTGCCATCAGGGGAAAGAGATCTATATGCACAGGGGGCAGTTGGATTCCAGGAAAATGACGCCTTATACAGGGTAGATCAAAACTCCCACCGTTGAAAGTTATGATTATCTGGTAGCCATGAATCGCTTGTTCAAACTCATCCAGGTTATACCCGCTGACAAATGTCTTCACTTCCCTGCCGTCATAGGTTCCCACGACTGTGATTTCGTCCAGGCCCTGGTATCCGCCACTGGTCTCAATATCCAGGTACACCACCCTGTTACTGAATGCCTCGAAAAGGCGCCACAGGTGTGCCGAGGAGAGGCGGTCGCTGAAAAAAGTTATGTCATCCCTGTGAACAAGAGATTGTTCCAACTCCCCGCGGATAAAGGAGTCCCGCGCTGGAGAGAAAATCGTGCCTTTCCTGTCCAGGAACATCTCCCATGTTGTGATACCCTGCCTCCATAGCCTCAGCTCGCTCTTCGGCCCGATACCCTGTATATGAATGAACGTATGCCTCAGCAACGGTCTGTCTTTCTATCCCCGCCGAAATTACACTCCTCCCGCGGAGCGAGAGGAACCATGAGGTCGTACATGTACTTATGAGGGAAAGGCGATCTTGCTTGTAAGAAAATTTATGAACTCGTAAAAAGTCACAACTGGGATGGCAAAGTAAAAAGCTTCAAGTTCGAGGCGCGCGAATCTCGTGTGATGAGGCGTACATTAGCGTACGCTGCAATCACAGCGAGATGAAGCGCAACGCAGAAATTGGACTTTTTACGAAGCCATGAAGATTAGTAGGCGAACATGCCTTTCTCGTACAGCAAGATCTTCTTTCCGGACCCGAGAATGGCTACCACCCTTTTATCCTCCGTGTTGACCAAATCCCAATGGAGGGCGGAATCATTAAACCCCAGTTTCTCCTTTTTCTCCTTCGTGAGTCGTGCGGGATTGCCCTCGTAGGTATTCGAGTAGGAAGAGCCCAGGGCGAGGTGGCAGTTACCATTATTTCCACCGTAATTCTCGTCATAAAGGGTGTTTGCCATATAGCGGTCTATCCTGGAGAAGCGCTTGTCCGTCAGGGAAAACTCCCCTACCCTTTTGGCTCCCTTGTCCATGGCCAATTGCTTTCTTAGGAAATCTTCCCCCTCTTGGGCCTTTGCTTCAACCACCGCCCCCTTCTTGAAAGACAGCTTCACCCCCTTTACCAGGTTCCCGTTCCGATATGAGGGCTGGTCCGCGTAATACATACCCTCGGTGCCCCTATGGTCCGGGCAGGTGAAGATCTCAAAACTGGGGATGTTATGGCCGGATACCCCTACCCACTTCCTTCGGGCGCCCATGGCGATCTTGAGATCGACATTCTTGGATTCGATATGGAGATACTTGATATCCAGGCTGTTGATCCACTTTTTGATCTTTACCGCATGCCGGTAGATCCTTTCCCATTCACCAGCAGGATCTTCTTTGTCCAGGTAACAGGCCCTCGCTATCTGCCGGGAATATTGCTCCATGGAGATGCCGGCGGCCTTTGCAAGCTCTTCCGTAGGCATCAGGCAAAGGGTCCACCCGAAAAGCCCTCTCTCTTCTCTCCTGTTAAGGATATCCCTGTAAGGCTTGAAGGAGATGGCCGTCTTTCCGATCCTTCGGGGGTCGATGTCCCTGAGATGAGTGAGTGATTCAGGGGAATGGATGTATATGCCTCCGTTCAGGCTCCCGTAGAACTGTTTTTCTCCTGAGGGATGAAATGCCAGTTGCTCTCGATTTGCGATCCCATAGAAATTCCGCTCCATTCTTGGGCTCAGCACCATACGCATGACAGAATG
>JAFDIC010000011.1 GCA_019308525.1 Deltaproteobacteria bacterium | reverse complement strand
TGCATTGTTGCATTTATCCGTGAATAGAGCGCATAGACCACCATTAGGGTTGTGATCCCTGTAAAGGGATCCTGCTGTAGGAGCAAGGTCCTCCTTGCGATGAAAGGTTCAAAGCTCAAGGTTGCCTCCGTTAGCAAGAAATTGGCACTTTGGTAGGGCTACCCTCCACCCCCGATTGCCGCTCTTGATTTTGTCATTTTTGCATTAGAATATCAATACGATAGGTTAAAATTTGGTATAATAGCATGGCAAATAGATCAAGAAGGTCAATCATAGTGAATTAGTTTTGCTAAGACAAACCCTAGAAGGGAATTCAACCCAGGGATGTGTTGCCCCTGAGAAAAGGTGTTTCATGGAGGCTCCTATTCCAAATGTCCAGGCCAGGGGAAAGCAATTTCGCCTGGTCAAATTCTTTGCCTGGGCCAGTTTCATTGTGATTCTCATCTTCAGTTTCCCATTTTCCATGGTAATTTCCCAAAAGGCAAAGGAGATACTGCTGAAGAGCTATGAGAATTACGCGTTCCTCCTTGGGGAAAATCTCAATCACCAGGTCTTCCAGTACTTTGTGATTCCTATCGTCTATGAGAGGGGAGAGCCCATCCAGCTCAGGGACGAGAAACAACGCAAGTTGTTGGACACGGTGGTACGCAACACCATCCATGGCTTTAACGTGGATCTGGTCAATATCCATTCAATAGGGCAGGATGTCATTGCTTACAGCACGGACCCAAGCCTCATTGGTATGAGGGTAAAAGAGAGCCTGGGATACAAGAAGGCCCTCAGGGGGGAAGTGTCTTCGGGGTTGATTTCCAGCAAAGATGACCTGTGGGGTCTGGACATCGACTTCGGAGGCGGTCAACGGAAGCTCAGGACTTACATCCCTTTCAGGGGCCCCTACCCCCTCTTCAGTCCTGTTGAAGGTTACATAGGCGGCGTTTTTGAACTCATCCAGGACCTCACGCCCCAGTACAAGTCGATAGTCAAGTTCCAATATCTCATTTTCGGCCTGTCCATTCTCATCATGGGGCTGATCTTCCTGGCCCTCCTGTTGATCGTGCACAAGGCGGAAAGGGACATAGAACAACGCACCCTGGAGCGGCTGAAACTGGAAGAGCAGTTGAATCAAGCCGAGCGGCTTGCCTCTCTCGGACAAATGGTCGCAGGAGTTTCCCATGAGATAAAGAACCCCTTGGGAATTATTCAAAGCACCGCCGAACTGCTCGGCGGCTTACCAGACGCAACGGAAACGCAAAAAAGACTTTCAAATGTCATCACCGAGGAATCCGCGCGCCTGAACAACATCGTCACAGAGTTTCTAGACTTCGCCAGGCCCCAGAGGCCCAAAATGCAAGACTGTTATCTCGAAGAGATAATTTCGCGAAACCTCTCCTTCCTCAGCCCGGAATTGGAGAAGAGGAGAATCAAGGTGGAGACGAGCTGGGACGGGAAACATTTCGGCATCAAAGGGGATCAGGAACTCCTGTATCGTGCCTTCCTCAACATCCTTTTGAACGCAATTCAATCCATGGACAGGGACGGATCGATACGGGTCAACCTCGTTGAGAACAAGGAGAATTATCTGGTGGAGATAAGAGACACGGGCCGGGGGATCACCACCGAAAACCTTAACAGGATATTCGAACCTTTCTTTACTACAAAAGATAAGGGAAGCGGACTGGGACTCTCAATTGTACAAAAGATCATCCAGAGCCACAGGGGCGACATCAGCATAGAAAGCAAAGAGGGTGAAGGCACCTGCGTAAAGGTCATATTGCCCCGGCTGACAAGTCTGTAAAGGCATGAAGGGACTCCAATGGAAACCATCCTAATAGTGGACGATGAAAAGAACTACCTGCTTGTCCTGGAGGCACTCCTCGCCCCGGAGGGCTATGAAATCATTACTGCCCTCAATGCCAGGGATGCGCTCCGTCTGATCAAGGAGTCTGACCTTGACCTGGTCATAACGGACGTGAAACTGCCCGGCATGAGTGGCATGGAGCTGCTCGAGGAGTCAAAGAAGATCAAGCCCGATACTCCTGTCATCATGATGACCGCTTACGGGACTATAGAAAGGGCGGTCGAAGCCATGAAAATGCAGGCATACGATTATATTACGAAGCCTTTCAAGAACGAGGAACTCAAGCTGACGGTCAAGAAGGCGCTTCACAATTATCGGCTTATCAAGGAGAACAGGCTCTTGAGCAAGGCCCTCTCCGACAGGTACAGTTATGGAAATATCATCGGGAAAAGCAAGCCCATGCTCAAAATATATGATATGATTCAGAAGGTCGCGCCATCAAAGGCATCAGTCCTCATTACGGGGCCTTCAGGTACAGGAAAGGAACTCATTGCAAAGGCTATTCATTACGAAAGCCCCAGAAAAGACCGGCCGTTCATATCCATGAATTGCGGCGCTCTTACCGAGACCCTGCTGGAGAGCGAACTCTTCGGACATGAGAGGGGCGCCTTTACGGGCGCCGTTGCACTGAAAAAGGGACGCTTCGAACTGGCGGATGGGGGGACCCTTTTCCTGGACGAGATCGGCGAAATGCCCCCGGCCTTGCAGGTCAAGCTCCTGCGGGTGCTTCAGGAAATGGAATTTGAAAGGGTGGGAGGGACGCGTACCATCAGGGTAAATGTGCGGGTTTTGTCGGCATCTAATCGGGACCTCAAGGAAGACGTGGAAACGGGTCGCTTTCGCAAAGACCTCTACTATAGGCTCAATGTCATCCATATAGAAGTCCCGCCCTTGAAGGAGCGCACAGAGGACATAAGGCCTTTGGTTCACCATTTCATCAAAAAATACAGGCAAGAGCAGGGCAGAGGGGACATGGAGCTCACCCCCGATGCATGGAAGGCCCTGTATAGTTATAGTTGGCCCGGCAATGTGAGGGAACTGGAGAATGTCATCGAAAGGGCCGTGGTGCTGAACCCCGGCGATAGGATCGGTTTGGACGATCTCCCTGCGGAGCTCCTGGGGCATGAAAAGGACCTGGATATCAACAGGTTCATCCCCATGGATGCACCATTGCAAAAAACATTGGAAGAAATAGAAGAAAAACTTATCCGGCGGGCCTTACAACAATGTCACAATGTCCAGTCCCACGCGGCGGAGATGCTGGGTATCACAAAGAGCTTGATCCAGCACAAGTTGAAAAAGTATCGAATCACCTTCTAGCAGGTAAAATTTTTTGAACTTTTACTTTATTAATCATTTTTACAAGTTAGGGCACCAGCCAAAGAGACGCCTCCCTTTTTGGTACAAATTTTTGTACTTATCGGGATGTCCCGTGGAAACACCGCTCCTACAGAACAGAATATATACCCAATAATTTCAACACGTTCACAATAATTTCCTTCATGGGATAGGTTTGGCAAGAATATTGCTTATACTATATACAGGTTTAAACAAACCTCTTTCCTCCTAAAGAAAAAAGCCGGCTTTTGATCAAGAGTTGGCTTTTTTCTTTCTAGTATCCCAGCCTTCTCAAGGCCCTGGTATCCCTGCTCCAGTTTTTTTCCACCCTGACCCTCAATTCCAAGAAGACGTGGGTGCCGAATATTCTCTCGATTTCCAATCTGGCGGCCTGGCCTATCTTTTTTATCATCCTCCCCTTCTCACCGATGAGGATGGCCTTTTGAGATTGTCTTTCGACACTTAGGACTGCGGATATGATGAGGAGGTCCCCTTCAGGGGCCTCCTGCATCCTTTCCACCGTGACCGCTGAGGAATAGGGTAGCTCCTTTCTCGTATGTATGTAGATCTTCTCACGAATGATTTCGGACACCAGGAAGCTTTCCGACTGGTCTGTCTCCATGCCCTCGGGGAAAAACGCGGGGCCTTGTTTCAGCCTTGATCTCAGTTCCTCGAGGAGAGAATTGATTCCATCTCCTCGCAATGCTGATATCGGAACAATGGCGTCAAAGTCATGTCTTTTCCTATAGCTGTCACTGATCGGCAATAGTTCTTCCTTTGGTCCCAGGTCAATCTTATTGATCGCGAGGATCACGGATTTTTTTACCCTTTTGAGTTTTTTGATTATCTGTGAGATCTCCTGAGGCTCTGGCCGCTTCATCTCAACCATCAATAGGATGATGTCGACCTCTTGCAAAGTGGATTGGGCCGAAGCGACCATGCTCCTGTGCAAGGGTGTTCGCGTCTTGTGGATGCCGGGTGTGTCAAGAAATACTATCTGGAAGTTCTCTCCATGGTAAATTCCGAGTATTCGGTTTCGTGTGGTCTGGGGTTTGGGGGAGACAATGGCGATCTTCTTGCCTATTAGATAGTTCAACAGGGTAGACTTGCCGACGTTGGGAGGGCCTATAATGGCCACGAAACCTGAGCGAAACTCCGAAGCCATCATACCTTGTCCACCCGTATCTGCCCCCTACTCAGTGACTCATCGGGAAGGATAGCTGATACCTTCGCTCCTGTTATTCTTTCTATTTCCTTTACCCCCTGGTTCTTGTATCCCCTTAGGAGGGGAATCTCTCGTGCCGGGACCCTTATCCGGATTCCCTTGGCTTCGCCTGGTGAGGGCAACAGACCCATCACCCGTTTCAGGTGGATGCCGGCACGGACCAGGAAACCGAAAGAATCGTGCCAGGGACCGGCCAAGATCTGTCCTTCTTCAAACAGGGACCGGGGCGTAAGGAGACCTATGCGGATTACCGGGATGCCCTCTTCCTCCAGCGCCACACAACTGTCGCGGCAAACCACAACCGCCTCTTCCAGTTCAAGAGGCCTGTATTTGCCCTGCTGGTACCACTTCGCCAGTTCCGTCCCCTTGATTACCAGGACCGGGTACAATCTCACCATATCTGGCTTCAGCTCTACCACCTTCTCGACGGTCCGTCGGAACCTCTCCCTGGAATCTCCCGGTAGCCCGGGCATGAGCTGTATGCCGACGCTAAAGCCGTGATCTCTCAACATGCGGACCGACCTGACGGTATCTGCCGCCCTGTGGCCCCGCTTTGTCAGCTCAAGCACCTCGTCATCCATGGACTGTGCCCCAAGCTCCACGGTGGTGACACCGTGCTCCCTCATTATCTCCAGCCTTCTTTGATCCAGGGAGTCCGGGCGCGTGGACACCCGGATGGATTCTACCAGCCCTGCCTTCAAGAAGGGTTGGACAGACCCCAAGAAGTCCCTCATCCTCTCCATGTTCAGGCTTGTGAAGGTCCCGCCGTAGAAAGCGACCTGTCTTACCCTTTTCCCCTGAAGGCCTCTTGCCCCGAGGGCCTGCTCGATAAAGGCCTTTACCCCCCTGCCGTTCATCGGCCCTTGCACTTGGTTCGTAATCTTCTCCTGGTGGCAGAAGACACACCTGTGGGGGCATCCCTGGTTCGGGATAAATACCGGTATTATCGAGAATCCTTTTCTTCCGCCTTTAGCCAAGACAACGCCTCCTTGGCCGCCTCCTGTTCGGCCTCTTTCTTGCTCCGCCCTTCTCCCTGCCCTACGGTCTTGCCGTTTATCATCAAAGCTACTTTGAATGTCTTCTCGTGGGCCGGCCCCTCCTCCTGCAAGACCCGGTACTCGGGACGAGTCCTGTAGATCTCCTGGCTGTATTCCTGTACCATGCTCTTGTAGTCATTCACCAATGCCCTCGACTGGATCTCGTTTATCATTGGCAGGAACAGTTCCCCTATTATCTCCTTTGTTTTTTCAAAGCCCGCATCCAGGTACAGGGCCCCTACCAACGCCTCCATCGTATTGGCCAATATGGATGGTTTTTCCCTGCCGCTTGATGTCTCCTCGCCTTTTCCAAGAAAGAGGTACTCTCCGAGCCCCAGCATCCTGGCCATGCAGGAGAGTCCCTTTTCATTTACCACGAAAGACCTGTACCTGGTCAGTTCCCCTTCGGTCGCATTCTTGAAGAGGTCCATCAAGACATGGCCGATTGCCAGACCAAGTACCGCGTCTCCAAGAAACTCGAGCCTCTCGTTGTCTCTGAGATCGGCATGGCCTGCCTCGTTCACATAAGATGAGTGCCTGAAGGCTTCCTCCAGCAGGTCACGGTTCTTGAACCGATATCCCAACCTCTTGCACAAATGCTCAAACCCGCTTGCTCCCGAATCCGAACAACCCATCGATCCGATCCCTTCTATTCAATTTTTCTCTCACCAAAACAATTATACATTTTTTTGTTTCACAATACAGCCCCAGCCCAAGGGAAGGGGCTACTGCTGCCTCTTTCGGGCTGAACACCAGAGCCCCTCCAGGGTGCTCATTCCTTCTCGGGGCAAAGGGCATCAGAGATGGCATATCGTTTTCTGTCCTGGATTTTCTGTTTGATATTTTTCCTCGTACGAGATATATAACTTTTTATCTGAGACTCCGGGGTTCCATATATGGCGAGGAAAAAGGAGAAAAGGGCAAAACGAAAGAAGCAACATACCACAGCTTCCCCCGCCGACCAAGCCAAGTTGCAACAAGTCCTTGAGTCCCTGGAAGATACTGATCCATCACAAGTAGTGGAGCACATAACAACACCCAGGCTGGCCTCCCTTTTCCTGGACAGGCTCCCCCTGGACGAGACCCGTTCCCGGCCAATCATTCTTGCGATCAGCAAGGCGTTTCCTGACGACAAGAGCGTTCAAAAGTCCATCAGGAAGGCCCTTTTCAAGCTCAAGCAAAGGGGGATTTCGATCCCCGATCTTGAGAGACCAAAGATCTCAAAGCCCCGCCTGGCAAAGATCTTCGACCATGCCGAGTCCATTGCTTACATAGGGCCTATAGACGGAGCAGGAAACCGCCCCCTTTTCTTAGCCGTCCCCAAGTTCCCGAGAGGCTACGATGTGGGGATAGGCGTTGCGAATGATGAGCTTGGATTCAAGGAGTTCGTCGCAGGCACCCAGAGTAAGAAGCGCATGAATGAATTGAAGGACTTCTTCTTGGAGCGGGTCCTCGATCCCGTGGAGACATCCGTGGCCCATGTGGCTCAGATTATGGAAATGGCCTATGCCAGCCAAAAGTCCACGCCGGATGATGAGGCCTCCCAGGGATACCTCAGGATCAGCCCATGGATACTGGAGAATGTTACCATACCTGAACGACCCTTAATATATGATTATATATCCCCCGAAGATATTTCGAAGTCCCTATTGACTTCTTCACAGATAGGGAGGCTCTTGGACCATAAGCTTCTGGAGACATGGGTGGTTGACCCGGAAGCAATTGAACCGCTTATGGAAGAGATCCAGGCGGCCCAGGAAAGCCCCATCCTGATCTCCGATGCGCAAAGGGCAAGCCGCATAGGGGAAATCAAGGCCGAGGGAGTGAGCAAGATTTATCCTCTCGCCAGGAGGAAGACCCTGAAAAGAAGACTTGAAGAAATGGCCTTTGTATTCTTCAAGAAGGGAGAGGAGCAATGTGCCAGAATTGCTTTGGCAGCAGCCCTTTCCCTTGATGAAGACGATACGATCTTTGGAGCCAATCCCTTTCTCATGGCCCTTGTGGAGAGGAGTATAGAATTCTATTTGAAAGCAGCCGATAAAGCAAAGGAACCCGAACTTGTCCATGACCCCTCCTCGCCCGGAATAATTGTGCCTTAATGGGACCAGCATGGAAAGGAAACGCGGCAATTTTGGGGTTCCGCTCTATGCGCACGGACCAATTGCCGCCCTGCGAGGTCGTTGCCCTCATGAAGTCCGGTCTTCGGGGACAATCAAACCCACGGTGAATCTACAGAAAGACAAGAAAGGGGGGAACAAATGGATTATGACAGCCTTCTGGAACTGGTCAAGAAGAGGCGCAGCATCAGGCGCTTCAAACCTGATCCTGTACCGGACGAATACATTGAAAAGATAATCGAGGTGGCGAGATGGGCCCCTTCCGGCTTCAACATGCAGCCATGGGAGTTTGTCGTTGTCAAGAAGCCCGAACTGAGAAACAAGATCGTTGAATATATCAGCACTTACTGGGATCAGGGCAAGATCATGGAATCCACCAGAGAAGCCTGGCAGGGACGCCCCTGGCGGATGAAAGGAGTGGTTGATTCAGGGATGGATTATACCACGGCACCCGTCTTTATCCTATTGTTTGGCGACACTAGGACGAAGGACGGGCTTCCCATGGGCGTAAGATACTCCCAGGAGAGGTTCCAATTGATTTTTGTTTCGAGCCTGGCAAATGCCTTCATATACATGCACCTGGCCGCTACCACCCTGGGGCTCGCTTCTCAATGGGTTTCCGCGGTCACCACACCCTTTGCCCATTGTATGATCAAAGACCTCCTTGGAATACCCGGTGAAATGGTGCCTTATGACATGATGGCCCTTGGGTATCCGGGATCCAGGCCAGGGGAAAAGTATTTACGAGACCCAGGAAAGATGGTCCATTATGATAAGTGCGGCGTTGAAGATTTCAGAAGCGATGAAGAGGTTAGAGACTTCATCAGGAGGGCCAGGAGTTGGACCATAGGCTCCCATCACAAGAAGGGCGATCCCACCTGATGGATCAAGAACCTTGCTGCTTTGCTGTTCATCCCATCAGCGCGCTTAGAGCCTGTAGGCCTTTGGTAATTAGGCATTGCCACATGCTGTCAGGAGCCGAACCCTTCAACGGCAGAGGAGAGGGGAAAGGAAGGGGGTGAAGTTGCCGGCACAAGAAGACAGGGAAGATAGACGACTGAAGGGCCAAAGCACTGGGAAGCCCTTGTCTTCTCTCCGCAGGTCCAAGGAGGGGAGTGGCCTTCCTCCCCTGGGTATCTTCTTGCTGATCAGCCTCACCCTTTTTTGGGGTCTGAACTGGCCCATAATGAAGATTGCACTCATGGAAATCCCCCCATGGACCTTCAGGACCTTGTGCCTGGTGCTGGGTGGCATTGGGCTTATGATCCTGGCCAGGGCAAAGGGCCTCTCCCTTGCCATACCCAGGGGGGAGTTGAAGCCCCTCTTGCTCGTGGCCTCTATGAACATAACAGGCTGGCACATCCTTTCCGCGCACGGCCTTTCTCGGATCAACGCCAGCCGGGCGACCATCATAGCCTTCACCATGCCCATATGGGCCACGCTTCTTGGTCGCCTGGTGCTCGGAGAGAAACTAAGCCTTCTTCGATTGCTCGGGCTGGGGTTCGGCATAGGGGGCCTCTTTCTCCTCATAGCCCCTGAACTCGGAAGCATAAGCGCTTCGCCCGCCGGCTCGGCATTGATGCTGGGGGCGGCTGTTTCCTGGGCCATGGGAACCGTAGCCATCAAGCACTTCAAATGGACTATGGCGGTCTCCTTGCTGACCGCATGGCAACTTCTTCTTGGGGGTATCCCCGTGGTCGCGGGCGCTATCCTGTTCGATCCCCTGGATTCCCTGCTACATGTTTCCCCGAGAACCATCCTGGCATCGACTTATGTGATTCTATTGCCGATAATCTATTGCCAGTGGGCATGGTTCAAGGTGGTCAGCCTGTTTCCAGCCGCAGTAGCCGCCATTGGGACCCTCGCAATCCCTGTCATAGGGGTCTTGAGCAGCGCACTGATCCTTTCCGAGCCTGTGGGGTTGAGGGAATTGGCTGCCTTGGCCCTCGTGGTAACCGCACTTCTCCTTGTTATGGTCAAGGTGGATTGAAGCACTGAACCCCGAAAATCCTCGTCTCTTGTCTCCAGGCTCCGAAAAACTTCCTTCGAAGCCAGATAGATTCTGGAGTGGTGCGGTACCTATTTCAATGGCAAAAAGGAGATTTGTGTAGACATATGTTTCATAATCTGGTATAAAAAACACTGTGTTCAATCAGTTTAGCTAATAGACCGTGATATCTGGCGGAGGGGTATGCATCATGGCCGGTGGACCCCAGACTGAACAGGAGAGAGAGATACTAATCCTCAAGAAAGACAGGGGAAAAATACGCCCCTTGAGAAGGGTAGAGCCGGCACGAGAGGAAATCGTAAAACTGAATATTGACCTGGAGTGCTCTAGAGACTTCATCGAAAAGTTGCTTGAGCGATACACCTTGACAATAAGGTCGTCCACTAACAAGGAAAACCTGCTGGAGATATCTTACTCGCCCGACAAGAAGGTATCACTTCAAGCGGTGACCGAGGTTGAACCACCGGCAAGAGACAAGCACCGGATGGTGTGTGAGCCTGAGACCAAAATAAAGCGTCGCAGGAGGATCAACAGGGCTATCCTGTGTGCTCTGTTGCTGGCCCTGGTTTCGCAAGGCGTCATCGTAGGTAAAATGTACCTGGAGAGACGTGAAAGGCTGATCTCAAACCGAAGGACGCGGGTCACCCGCTTCGAGGACACCCGGCGGTACAGAGCAATGCTGGTGAGGAATCGGGAGGCCCTTGTTGCCAAACTGGATCGACTCACCTCTATTCCCCGCATGAGAGAGGCATTTCCTGAAATAACGTCCATGCCGTTCATTGTCCTGGCCAAGAGGGCATCAGACCCTGCGGAACAGGCACAAGCGGCCATAGAATACATAGGTAGGGTGAGATACCTTTTTGAGGGCTGGGTCAAAAGATCCCATGATTATCCCCCTGAACTGCGACCTACCAGAGAGGACATCTCCTATTTCCTTTCTCTGTGGGAAGAGACCAAGTCCATCCTGGATAGCTTGGAAAACCCACCCACCCATTCCCCGGCCCAGATCGGGCACGATACCTGAAACCGAATCGCTATCCCATTCCTTTCCCCCCTGGATGAGGAGTGATCCACCTCCTCAGGGAGGAGGAGTTGCTTTTCCATCCCAATTGGTATAAGAAATTAATGACAATTCAACTGTAACACATCGAAAGGAGGTTGGAATGGAAATCAAGACGTTGGGCGTGGTCGGCGCTGGGCAGATGGGGTCGGGAATCGCGCAGGTCTGTGCATCGAGTGGCCTGTCGGTGATAATGAGTGATATCAAGGATGAGTTTATTGAGAGAGGCTTTTCAGCCATTGAAAACAGCCTTGAGCGCATGGTAAAGAAGGAGAAGATTTCGAGTGATGACCTCCGGGCCATTCTGGGAAGGATCGAAGGGACCACGGCCATTGATGACATGGCCAAGGCCGATTTTGTCGTGGAGGCTGCTACCGAGGACGAGTCCTTGAAACTAAAGATATTTGCAGATCTTGATCGGTTTTGCAGAGAGGGGGTGATACTTTCCTCTAATACCTCCTCCATTTCCATTACAAAAATCGCCTCGGCCACAAAGAGGCCTGATAAAGTGATCGGAATGCACTTCATGAATCCTGTCCCCCTCATGAAGCTTGTGGAAGTCATCAGGGGGCTTGCAACCTCTGATGGCACTTTCCAGGTAACCCGGGATCTGGCATCAAGGTTGGGCAAGATACCCGTGCCGTCAAGGGACTTTCCAGGATTCATAGCCAATAGGGTCCTGATGCCCATGATAAACGAGGCGATCTACGCCCTGTTCGAAGGTGTGGGGAGCGTGGAAGACATAGACCAGATTATGAAACTGGGCATGAATCATCCCATGGGCCCCCTGGCCCTAGCAGACCTGATCGGGCTGGATACCTGTCTTGCAATCATGGAAGTTCTCCACCAGGGCCTTGGGGACGACAAGTACAGGCCTTGCCCCCTGCTCAAGAAGTATGTGGAGGCAGGATGGGTGGGCAGGAAAACCGGCAAGGGGTTCTATTCCTATACATGATCGCTATCATTGACTACAAGGCGGGGAATCTGACCAGTGTCCAGAGAGCCTTGAACCACCTTGGTCGGGAGTCTGTAATTACCCATGACTACACCAGGGTGATGGAGGCGGAGAGGATTATTTTTCCTGGGGTGGGAGCGGCTGGAAGGGCCATGCACAATCTCAGAGAAACGGGCTTGGACCTTGCCTTACGTGAGGCCTTTCGGGAGGGCAAGCCCATTCTGGGCATCTGTTTGGGAACCCAGGTAATCATGGATTGGAGCGAGGAAAACGATACCCGGTGCCTCGGCCTGGTAAAGGGTGCCGTTCGGCGCTTTCCTGCAAGCTTGAAGGACCATGAGGGAAACACCCTTAAGATTCCCCACATGGGTTGGAACAGTGCCGAACTGAAATATCCACACCCCTTGTTCGACGGCCTATCACCTGAAAGTGAATTCTACTTCGTGCACTCCTATTACCCGGAGCCTGAAGACCCCGGCGAAATCCTGTGTATAACCGAGTACGGAATCTCTTTCGCTTCGGTGGTGGCCAAGAAGAACCTGGTCGCGGTTCAATTTCACATGGAAAAAAGTGGAAGGCCCGGTTTGAAGATCCTGTCAAATTTCTGCAAATGGGACGGGAGGGACCGTGCTTAGCAAGAGAATCATACCCTGCCTGGACGTCCGTGGCGGAAAGCTGACCAAGGGTATCAAGTTCAAGGGGAACGTGGATATCGGAGACCCCGTTGAGATGGCAGCCTTCTATTACGAAGAGGGGGCAGACGAGATAATATTCTATGACATCACGGCTTCCAGCGACCGGCGTGATATCATGATCGAGACCGTGGAGAGGGTTGCGGAAAAGATCTTCATCCCCTTCTCCGTGGGTGGAGGTATCAGGGACGTCGATGACATGAGAAGGGTTCTCCTGGCAGGTGCGGAAAAGGTCAGTGTAAATTCCGCAGCCATAAGGGACCCAAGCATCATATCAAGAGGGGCGGAGGCATTTGGGAGCCAGTGCATGGTCCTTGGAATGGATGTAAAAAGGGTCCCACCTTCTTCGGCCATCCCCACCGGATACGAAATGGTGATCGACGGCGGAAGGACCTCCGTAGGCATTGATGCCCTGGAGTGGGCCAAGAAGGCGGAAAGCCTGGGCGCGGGGGAAATCTGCCTTAACAGTATTGACGCTGACGGGACCCAGGAAGGCTATGATTTATCCCTGACCAGGCTGATCGCCTCAAACGTCGGCATCCCGGTCATAGCCTCGGGAGGTGCGGGCCGGAAAGAACATCTCTACGAGGTGCTCACCGAGGGGATGGCAGATGCAGCCCTGGTCGCCTCCATAACCCACTACGGAAAGTATAGGATCAGAGACCTGAAGGGGTACCTTCACAGGGAGGGCCTAAAGGTGCGCATGCTATGGTGATGAATGATTTCAAGATGTCAGAAGGTCAAGAAGGGTTTGTTGCACTATAGTATTTGCCAACTTATGGGAGCTGTGTTATCTTTCAACAAGACTATGCAGTGGGGAGATGAGCTATGGCAAAGATATTGATAGTCGATGATGAAGAACATATCCGATATCTCTATTCAGAAGAGCTCACAGAGGCCGGGTACGAGGTTATCACCGCCGACAGCGGGTACAAGCTGATAGAAAAAATTGAAAAGGAGAAACCGGATCTCGTTGTCCTGGACATAAAAATGGTCGACTATAACGGGCTTGATCTGCTACAGGATATCCGCAATAAATTCTATAACCTACCCGTAATTCTATGCACTGCCTATGACACCTTCAAAGAGGATATGAAATCCATTGCAGCCGACTTTTACGTGATCAAGTCTTTTGACCTGACTGAGTTGAAAAACAAGATAGCCATGGCCCTGGAAACCAGCGTGGAGCCCTCGTAGCACTCCCAGCGGATGCACCGACCCAGTTCTTGGAGAGAGGGGACTCATTTGTGGTATTTCTCTCCCCGAAGAATAGTCATGGCCCTGTAAAGCTGTTCCAGGAGCACCAATCTGCACATTTCATGGGTCAGGGTGAGCCTTGACAAGGAAAGGGCCTCATTAGAAATCCTTGAAACCTCATCCGATAGTCCCAGCGGTCCGCCCACTATGAATTCTATGCTCCTTACTCCCCTGTGAAAAAGCCCTCCAATCCACTCCGCCAGCTCCAAAGAGTCGTATTGTCTGCCCGCGCCATCCAACACCACCATGTGGGCATTGGTATCCCGTTTCTCCTGGATTCGTTTTCCCTCCAGAGCAATGATATCCTTTGAGGGTCTATTCCCTTGGATCTTGACCGGTTTGACCTCTATCCATTCTACGGGGATATATCGCCTCAGCCGCTGGAGATAGTAGGCTTCTCCCTCCCTCAGGAACTCCGATCTTGTCCTGTCCACTACTATGATCCTGATCCTGGGCATCTCTTGTTAGGCACTGGGGTTGATACCGCGCCTGAGCAGGCAATCAACAAGTCTTTTCACTGCAAGGCTTATTTGAGACTGTGAAAGCCGGTAGTAATAAGGGCTCCTGCCAAAGGGATCCACGATATCGTCCATATACGGGGGAGCTGAAATAAGAGCCCCCAGGTGCTTTATCTTGCCCTTGGCATCGGGCCATGTCTCCTCTACTATCTCACCCTGCCTTCTCTCCATAACATAGATCCTATCGGCCCACGCTACGTCCTTTTCCTCAATCTGTCTCGCCCTATGGTTCAGCACCGGAATGCCTTCCCTGA
Organism: Deltaproteobacteria bacterium; assembly: GCA_019308525.1. The sequence goes on along the minus strand of JAFDIC010000011.1, from coordinate 27,977 downwards.
GGAGGTAAGACAACATTTCCGGGTCAGCCGGGCTCCCCGGAGAAGCAAACAGCCCCGCAGAAGAGACTGATATACCCTCCAAGTCTTTTTTTGAGATCTCATACCTGAGCAGCATCTCGGCCAAGAAGCTCCGGCTCACGTTGCCGCTGCACACGAAGAGGATATTCACGGGTAACCTGCCGCCACGCGCATGTTTATTTTCTTTGAAGACCAAGGATATTTGCGATTTCCAGGGCCATCTCTCGGACGAATTGATCCATGTCCTTACCCACAAGCGGCCTCCCTGGCTCCGGGTACTTTCCTATCCTCGCCGGCCTTACCAGCACGGGGGCGTTCTTGAGCTCTTGTTTTGGGCGCACACCGAACCGGGGATCGAATTTGTCCTGGAAATACATCTCCTGGAAGTTGATGAATTTGAGCATATGGGCAGTGGAATCAAGGACGCCTATCTCCCCGTGGTTCACATAGCCCTTTTCGAGCGCCCTCTTGAATCCCGCCAGGGACTCTCCTCCCTGGGTACAGGCAATGTTTCCGTTCCGATTGGCGGTTATCATCCAGTCCATGATTTCCTGCTCCTTGACCTGCACGACAAAGACCCTCTTTTCGCCTGCGACCCGATTATACTCCTCAACCACATTGACAACCCGCGGCATTGAGACCGGGTTGCCTATCATTGCCGCCTGGGCGACACTTGGCTTTACATTGACCGGCACGAACCGCCTTCTACCCTTGTCCTCCTCAAGGTAGTAACGGTACACCGGGTCTGCATGCTCTGACTGCACGCCGATAATTTTGGGGAGCCCATCAATGACGCCGGCTTTTTGAAACTTCAAAAAACCGTTTATCACAGCGGTTATGTTGCCGGCGTTTCCAATGGGCAGCACTACTACCTTGTCATCCACCTCGTAATCAAATTCCTGGGCTATCGCGAATGAAAAGGATTCCTGCCCCAATATCCGCCAGCTGTTCTTGGAATTCAAAAGGGCCACGGGGTAATCCTCTGCCAGGGATTCCACCACCTTCATGCAGTCGTCAAAGACACCCGGTATCTCCAGGACCCGGGCCCCGCTGCCGAGGGGCTGGGAGAGTTGGTGCGGAGTAACTTTCCCGTGGGGCAGGAGCACTGCTGATTTCAAGAACTCACCTACGTAGGCGCAGTAAAGGGCTGCGGAAGCAGAGGTGTCCCCTGTTGACGCACAGATGGCCAGGAGATTATCTATGCCCTTCCTTTTTGCGAAATGCTTGATATAGCTCAATGCGCAGGCCATGCCCCTATCTTTGAAGGACGCGCTCGGATTCAGGCCATCGTCTTTAAAGTAAAAATCAACCCCAACCATCTCCTTCAGCCTCTTGTTGGCCTCAACGAGCGGGGTGTGGCCTTCTCCCAGGTATACTATGTCTTCCAGGGGGATGACCGGAGCTATGAATTCGTAGTACCGGAAGATCCCTTTCAGTGCCCTCTCATTTGCCATTTTTCGATAATCGAAGATTTCACGCCACCTCTGGCCTCCCGCTTCCGTCAGTCTGTCGAAGTTCCGATCCTTCAAGAGAAGCACGTCTCCACAGTCAGGACATGTATAGAGTAATTGATCGATACCAAATTCTCCCTTGCATCCCAGGCAGGAATATACCACCTCACCTTCGGGTTCAGGCAAAATATAGGGCCTTATGGTGTCTGGAAACTGTGCGGTTTTCATTTATTCCTCCCTTTCATCTTCCCCCATGGTCTCTTCCGTCCGAGCCGAAATCTGAGATGGAACATGCGTTATGTTTTGAAGGTTCTCCAGATGTTCTAATATTATACTATGCGCCCGATTTCAATAAGTTATTCGTCCGCCCACCAGATCGCCCCTGGAAATGGGTCCCCGACCCCCTATGGCAGTACGTCAAATGAAAAAAATGTTTGATTTTTTGCCCGTATGTGCTTATTCTGCAAAAAAGCCTGGATTTTCCGGCCTTGTTTCGTTCTGAGGGTGGGATCCATTTATCAAGAGTGGCGCCCTGAGGTATGGAACAGAGAAATTTTCGTAGAAAGGAGGACGCCACTATGACGACTGGAATAGTGAAGTGGTTTGATGATCGCAAGGGTTACGGCTTCATAGAGCAAGAAGACGGCTCTGACGTTTTTGTTCATCATACCGGGATCAATGGAAGCGGTTTCAAGTCCCTCAGGGAAGGCGACAGGGTGAGTTTCACCATTGAGCAGGGCAAAAAAGGCCCTTCGGCTGTAAACGTTACCGTGATATAGCCCTTGAGCCGTAAGAGGAAAGAGGCACTTCAGCCATTGGGAAGAGGCTGAGTGCCTTTTTTTGTACTTGAGTCAGCAGGGGGAAAATGTTAAAGGTTCTATCCAGTGAATCTCCGAACAATTTGATCTTGCTCAAATGTCTCCCACCATTATAGAACAGGTAAGAGAAGTCTTAGGAATCGAGGCCCAGGCGATTGTTGATCTCATGGACCGGGTAGGACTGGAATTTGAGAAGGCCGTCCGCATGATACTGGAGTCCAAGGGCAGAGTCATCCTGACGGGGATAGGCAAGTCAGGCCTGGTGGGCAGGAAGATCTCCGCCACTTTGAACAGCACGGGGACTCCCTCCCTGTTTCTCCATCCTGTGGAGGCGATTCACGGGGACCTTGGCATGGTAACGAGCGATGATATCCTGATTGTCATCTCAAACAGCGGCCAAACCATGGAGATCAACAACATCATCCATATGATCAAGGACATTGGCGCCAGGATTATCGCCTTCACCGGCAACACTGACTCACCCATGGCCCTTGAGAGCGATGTGGTCATAGATGTGGGCGTCAAGAGAGAGGCCTGCCCTATGGGACTGGCCCCAACCGCGAGCACCACCGCCGCCCTGGCCATGGGAGATGCCCTTGCCGTCGTGCTGATCAATGCCAGGAGGTTCAACTCCAAAGACTTCATGAGGTATCACCCTGGAGGATCCCTTGGCGAAAGATTGTCCACAAAGGTCAGGGAAGTCATGTTCACCGGTGACAAGGTGCCAAGAGTCCCGCTTGGATCCAGCGTCAAACTGGCACTGAGGGAGATCGATTCAAAGGGTATCGGCGCTACCCTGGTGGTGGACAGGCAGAATCGTCTTCAAGGGATTATTACTGACGGCGACGTGCGAAGGGCCCTTTTGAAGACAAAAAACATCCTCGACATGAAGGTAGAATCAATAATGTCTGATTCTCCAAGGACCATAGACGAGCAACAAACAGCTGCCGAGGCCCTGGGAATAATGGAATTGTACGAGATTACACACCTGTGCATCATAGACATAAACAAGAAAGTGAAAGGTATCGTCCATCTCCATGATCTATTGGGCAGAGAGGAATTCAGGCTAAATGACCGGTTTAGACGCTCCTCGGGGCCTCATCGTTGATCTGGTAACCCCCCTCGAAAAGACAGGAGACATCGATACAGGATCCCTTCACAGACTTCTGAACAGGGTTATTCCCTATTGCCAGGCGGTCCTTCTTGCAAGCCCCCAGGCAGGAGAAGGCAGCTTTCTCAACCCTGCGCAAATAAAGAAACTCCTGGAGGCTTCCCTGTCAATAATAGGGGGAAAGATCAAAGTCTTCTTCTGGATGAGCAGGAAAAGCGAAGACGAAACCAGGGAAAACCTGCTTGAACTCGCAAGGACCGTTGGGAAGAGGGGCACTCGCGCAAATGTCTTTTGGGTAGATACCCCTCTCTCCTATCGCAGCAATCGAGGATTGCCGGCCTATTATCGTGAGCTTACCTCGAAGGCAAGGGCATTGTTCATACTGTCTAACGATCCGGAGTTCGTCCAGAAGAGCAAGGGGGAGAAACAACCCTTGAAGAGGAGCAATATTCGCACCGGCATACTCAAGGAGCTCGCATCTATCCAGGAGATAAAGGGAATGATATTTCGCGGCCCCCTTGGCAGGGCCCACAACTACCAGAAAGCCGTCAGGACCAGGCCGGAGTTCAGGATTTACGACGGAGACGAGGCACATTTCCTTAATTACCCGAGCCTTAGCGGTGTGATATCGCCTGGGGCCAGCCTTGCCCCTAAGCCATGGCAACGGATCACCGCCTCCTCAATGAGCCTGGAGGATCCAGACTACAGGTATCCGGATCAAGTCAGGCAAATCCTGGATGCGGGTGCATTTGTGTCCGAGCTCCGGGGGTTTTACCAGCATCACCCTGCCCCCGTCCTGAAAGAGGCCCTTTGCCGCCTCGGGGTGATTGCATGTAACGCCTCTTGGGAAAAACTCGAAGTCCCGCCCGAGCACATAGACCGGCTCGTTGAAGTGGTAAAGAGACAGGATGAATACTGATGAAAAGACAAACCTGAACCGGATGAAGTCCACCATCGCTATCCATCGGTTTTCATCCGGACCTGGAAGGAGAGGGAATGGAAACGAACCTCGATGAACTGTGTGTTAATACCATACGCATGTTGGCAGTGGATTGTGTTGAAAGGGCTAAATCAGGCCATCCCGGGATGCCCATGGGGGCGGCCCCAATGGCCTATGTCCTGTGGACGAGGTTCTTGAGACACAACCCCCTCAATCCCAAATGGCCTGACAGGGACCGATTTGTACTTTCCGCCGGGCACGGCTCCATGCTGCTTTACAGCCTGTTGCATCTGACCGGATACCAGTTACCCCTGGAGGAACTAAAGAACTTCCGCCAGTGGGGCAGCCTTACCCCGGGCCATCCGGAATCCTTCCAAACTCCCGGTGTAGAGACCACTACCGGCCCCCTGGGGCAGGGATTTGCCAATGGAGTGGGTATGGCCATTGCCGAGTGCCACCTTGCAGCCCGTTTCAACCGACCGGGCCACGAGATCATCAATCACTTCACATACGGCATCGTCAGTGACGGAGACCTGATGGAAGGGGTATCCCATGAAGCCGCATCCCTCGCCGCCCACTTGAAGCTTGGCAAGCTTATCTACCTTTACGATGATAACCACATCACCATTGACGGAAGCACTGACCTTGCCTTCACGGAAAATCGGGTGGAACGCTTTCTCGCCTATGGCTGGCACGTGCAGGAAGTGACGGACGGAAACGACTTAGAGGCCTTGGAAAGGGCCATCCAGAATGCGAGGAAGGCCAAGGACCGCCCTTCCCTCATTGCTGTGCGGACACATATAGGGTACGGCAGCCCCAACAAGCAGGACACGGCCTCGGCCCACGGAGAACCCCTGGGCCCGGAAGAAGTCAAGCTGACCAAGAAGAACCTGGGTTGGCCCCTCGAACCGGAATGTTACATACCGCAGGAGGCCTTGAACCACCTTCGGAGGGCCGTGGAGCGGGGGAAACAAATGGAGGAGGAGTGGCGAAGGCGCTTCCATGAGTACGAGAAGGCCTATCCGGAAGAGACGTCTGAATGGAAACGGTGGGTCAACATGGAACTACCGAAGGATTGGGACAAGGATATCCCGAGCTTTGCCAAAAATGAAAGGGGTATGGCCACCCGGATCGCATCAGGTAGTGTGCTCAATGCGGTTGCGCCCAGAATTCCCAATCTTTTGGGCGGTTCAGCCGATCTTGCCCCCTCTAACAAGACTGCGATCCAAGACGAGTCCTCCTTTCAGGCGGATTGTCGCCACGGTCGCAATTTTCATTTTGGAGTGAGAGAGCACGGGATGGGTTCCATTCTCAATGGAATCTCCCTCCACGGAGGCCTGATCCCTTACGGAGGGACCTTTCTGATCTTTTCTGATTACATGAGGCCCGCCATCCGCCTTGCCGCCATGATGAAGCTCAAGGTCATCTATATCTTTACACACGACAGTATCGGCCTCGGTGAAGACGGCCCTACCCACCAACCAGTGGAACAACTGGCAGCCCTTCGGGCGATCCCCGGACTCACGCTCATCAGGCCGTGTGATGCAAATGAGACCGCAGAGGCCTGGCGTTTTGCCTTGACCAGCAAGGCGGGTCCTGTGGCCCTGGTACTATCCAGGCAGGGGCTTCCTATCCTGGACCGGCAATCCCTCTCTCCTGCCTCCGGCCTCCAAAGGGGGGGCTATGTACTTAGCCAGGAGCGTGGCAATTCCCTGGACGTGATCCTGATTGGAACCGGGTCTGAAGTCCACATCGCCCTTGGGGCGGCAAAAGCTCTGGAGACTAAAGGCATATCTGTCCGTGTCGTCAGCATGCCCTCCTGGGAGCTTTTTGAGCGACAAGCAGCCTCTTACAGGGATGAAGTGCTCCCACCGCGGGTAAAGGCGAGGGTGGTTGTCGAAGCCGGGGTGAGCATGGGATGGCATCGATACGTGGGCGGAGACGAAGGCATAGTGGGCATTGATCATTTTGGCGCATCCGCCCCGTACAGGGTGCTGTACCAAGAGTTCGGCATAACCGAAGAGGAAGTCGTCAAAAGGGCACTGAACCTCATCAACAAAGATCTCGGCTGAAGCGTAGAACCGACGGTAGCCCCCGAATACAAATGAGGGACGGGTGGCCTCCCACAGGTATTCAGGCCACGCCCCTTTTACCCCGCCCGCAGAAAGCCACGGCTCTAGCCGTGGATGAATGCGGTTAAGGGCGGGATGTCGTACCACTACGTCCCGCCGATTGCGAGGCAATTCGGCGAAACTAAGTGGTGCCACGGGCTTGCCCGTGGGGCTCCACTTCTCTCATCTCTGTTCCACCGGCCCCCGGACAGGGGCAGGGCCATTCCCTTGTTTTCCCTTTCCTGCAAGCTGACCTGGAGGGCTATTTCCTCTCCCCAAAGATCTTTGTCCCTATCCTCACGATGTTTGCCCCCTCCTGGAGGGCCACCCTGTAGGAGTTGGACATGCCCATAGAGAGGTATTTCATTTCAGTGTTGGGAACTTCCATATCCTTCAGTCTCTCGAAGATCTCCCTCGTCTTCACGAAATAGGGCCTTGCCTCCTCGGGGTCCCCGGCGAAGGGCCCCATGGTCATGAGTCCCATCACCTTGATATTTTTCAGCAGGGCGATCTCCCTGACCAAAGGCATGGCTTCTCGGGGCATCACCCCCGACTTCTGATCCTCTTCTCCGCTGTTTATCTCGATGAGCACCGGCATGACCTTGCCTATCTTTCGGCAACACTTGTCAATCTCTCTTGCAAGCTTCACTGAGTCCACAGTTTCAATCATATCAAAAATTTTCACGGCCTTTCTTACCTTGTTCCTCTGAAGATGGCCGATCATGTGCCACCTAGCCCTGTTGCCTATGACCCTGAAGGCCTCCTCTGCCTCCTGCACGTAGTTCTCACCTATGATCTCCAGCCCCGCCTCCAGCGCCTCCGCAATCTCTTCCGGGGTCCTGGTCTTGGCCGCGCCGACCAGTTGTACCCCCTCGGGGAGCTCTTCCAGGATCTTCCTCACATTCTCCTTGATCATCGACACCTCCCAGGTTCATGGGTATCCCCAACAGCTTTGGTGCAAAAAAGGTATTCCTGCGTTGTGGAACGGCCTCATTGAAAGAGTTTCAAAACACTCTATTGTGCCTCGGGATTGCTTGTCGGGGTTTGCGCCTCCGCACATTTTCCCCTGAAAGATCGTGCCCAGAGGTCAGTACTGCGACCTTCACGACTACCAAACATGTGTCAAAAAGAATCGTTTCACTGAATACTTGATGTTCTTAAGGAGTCTGGAAACCTGAGAATTAGAAAACCTGGCAAACTCGCACATCTTACAAATGAAATCGTCGCCAGATGCTTTGCCACAGTATATTTGTTCTAACTTATCCAAGAAGGTCTCTCCGTTCCAAACCTCTTCTATATTGTTTTTTCTTAAGTTGCCAACCCCTTCCTGCTGTGCCATATCATTGCAGCAAAGAATTACATCCCCATTGAAGCATATGACCATCTCGCCCAGGGGCCTGTCCGGGTTACGCCCCGTTAGAGAGCTTCTGTACCTGGTTCTTATGGAAGGCACCAGCCCAGCCCGGCTAATGGGTAGCGGCATTCTGACACTAATTCCCTTACGACTCCAGTATTTTCGGACGCGTCTTGCCTCTCCCCTTGGCCAGTCATGGGGAATGGCCTGAATACCGATCCTGTTCCTGGGGTAGTGTCTGATGAGATAATCGACATTCCTGAGAGTTGTAGAAATATCTAGTCCCATGACTTCTTTGTATACCCCCGGAGTAATTCCATGGCAGCTAATCAAGATTGTACCTTTAAACCCGCATTGCAAAAGGCTATCCACCATCCCTGGGGACATCAGGAACCCGTTGGTTTGGACATTAAAATCAAGACCTGAGTTCAAGACGTATTCGATTCGATCAATAACCTCTGGATAGATGAACAGCTCTCCCATATTACAGAATAGAACGCTGCCCCTGAAACCGTTCCTTTTGGACAAATCACTGAAGTCATCGACAATCTTTTCAAAGAAACCCTTCTCCATTACGCCCATGGAAATCTTTCTTTTCAAGGACTCGTGAGGACACATTGCACACCTGGCGTTACAATAGGAGTGAATATCTAGAATCATTTGTCTCGGGTATTTCGGGCGATTCAATTCGTCAATACAGGATAGCATTTTTTTCTTTTACCTTGATTTTGAGATAGAGGATGGGGGTTTTATTGCGTATTCTAAACACGGATATGAGAGCCGTTCCACGTCAAAAAAAAGAATTCCAATTGATTTCATGACTTGGAAGTGACTCAGGACAAAATGGTCTTAAGGGCTCGAAATCGGGGTAGAAGAAGATCTAGCGACCTTCGCCCTCCCCCGCCGCCATGCGTACGGGCCTGCCCGTGCCTGCGCACGCATGCAGGTCCGCACACGGGGGTTCACGTAGTCTTATCTAAAGATTAGTAATGACTTAGCAGCGAAAGGAGCCTTCTTTCAACAAAGAAACGTTTCAGCACTGCCGCCTCGAGGCGGGCATCCAAAAAGTACGCCCTTCATGGACCCGGTTTTCTCAGATGCCGCTCCCCCTGTCCCTCCAGTCACCTGCTTGCAAAACAAGGGGCGGCCACAAGGACCGGTGTTCTCAGCAACTACAGGAACTGCTGCATCCTGCCCCACCTAGATTAAGGTTTGACGAAATGGAAAAGCCTCCTCCAAAACTGGAATCTATGAAATCCACCTGGATGGGCCTTGCTTGTTCCCAGAGTTTCCTGTCAACAATATAGGTAAATCCATTGTCATGGATGACTTCATCGCTATCCTTGGGCTCGTCCAGAGCCATGCCCAGCGAGGGCCCGGCTCATCCTCCCTGTGACAGAAAAATCCTGATAGGGGTGATTTTTTCCTTGTCCTTGAAGAACTCTTTCAACATTTCATTGGCTTTTTCGGTTACGTTCAGCATTATTGCCTCCTAAAATAATAAAGTCTTAATACGTTAGTCATCGTGCGGAATATGTCAATCCTTTTTTTCTCCTCCCTGCCGCCAACAGCTTGTAACCTCCTGTAATACAAGCATAATGCTCCTGGCGGCCCTGAATTTCGAATCCATTGCCAATCCGGCTTTTGAGGGCGAACCTCCGGAAGGAACTTTGAGCATCAGTCTTAGGGTGGTTCGGAAGCGCATTATCAAGACGGCTATTGCTCAGGTTACCCTCCGCCATGCCGGCCTTGATAAGCCTGCCCTGCACCTGATGCGGGTGCATCCTGTGCGTGCCTGGATCAGCGCTGCACATTATCCCGGACCTGATTCGTGGCCAGATTTGCAACTTTGATGTGCATGATCGGCGGAGTAGTATTTACCAGAATTCGTAGAAATGGTGGAGGGGACCGCGCCCTTTCCCGATCTCATATTCAGCCCCGTGCTCAAGGGCGCTCGTGAGATACTCCTTGGCGGATCTGACAGAGTCCTCCAGAGAAAGGCCTTTCGCCAGAAAGGCAGCGATTGCCGATGTGAGGGTGCACCCGGTCCCATGGTCATTCCTGGTCTTCACCCGCCTTTTATCAAGGTGCAAGAAACGATTTTCCGGCCCAATATAGAGGAGATCACTGCTGGTTTCTCCATTCAGGTGACCACCCTTAATCAATACATTCCTTGCACCCCAGGAAGCAAGGGTCCGGGCGGCTTCATACATGTCTTGGGCTCCCTTGACCTCCTGCCCCAGGAGGGAACAGGTCTCCGGGAGATTGGGAGTGACCAGGGTGGAGAGCGGAATCAACATAGCCTTCAAATGCCGTACCGCTTCCTCTTCCAGCAGGCGCCTTCCGTCGTGTGACACCAGGAGTGGATCCAGCACGATACTCTTTCCATGATGCTTTTCAAGTCCCTTGAATACAGCGATCACGGCTTCCTTGGAGTAGAGCATCCCTATCTTGATTGCATCTGCTCCCATATCTTCGAGGACTGCCTCCATCTGCGCCCCGATAAAGGTGCCGGGAATCGGGTATATAGAAGATACACCCGTGGTGTTTTGGGCTGTGAGCGCTGTGATGACGGACATCCCGTAGCATCCCAGGGCCGAAAACGTCTTGAGATCTGCCTGAATGCCTGCTCCGCCCGAACTGTCAGAGCCTGCTATGGTGAGAACTCTATGGTAGCGCTTTCCCATCCGAGATAGGTGTTTTTGCTGTTAGACTGGTTTGTTTCCATCCATAAATGGCCCTTTTTCACAATCTCTGCGTCAATCTGCGGAATTATTTGTGCGGCATACTACAGTATGCCTCCGCGTAATTCCTTGATTTCCTTGATCTCATAAAAAACTGCTCATTTCTGGATTGGAAACTGCCCAGCGCCCAAGATTGATTTATGGATGAGCACTAGACTAAGCTCTGGAGGGCCTCTGCGGAAGCGAACTAGTTTAGTATGAACCCAAGCACCACCTCGTCCCCCAAGGACTCGCTCAACACGTCATCCAGGTACACAATGCGCCCGCAAAACTCCTTCTTGATCTTGTGAATCCCGTCTGATCCTTCATAAAGGAGTTGTTCTGCACAGGAGTCACAGCAGGGCCCGTGTTCATCTTCTCCCTCCAGGAAAAAGGGGACCCACAAGTTCTCCATCGCGTCTTCTATCGATGTGATAGACATCCCACAGATCGAACACCTCATATTTCTACCTCCGAAACTCCTAAGCTTATTAGTGAAAAAATCCCGAATTGACAAGAAAAATCTCAGCCCACATCATTTACACGGTCACCTTCTCCCCATTCTCATGCTTGGCTCCGGCGTCTGTCCCCGTAAGCCAGGTCTTGCCCCTGGCTTGGTTTCCTCCTGTCTCGATCCGTGGCATAAACATGAAAAGTACCAGGATGAAAACACCTTTTTTGTTGATAGGCACAGCAAAATCCGCTACATTCCGCTGGTAAGTTTTTCGATATGCCATTCATGTGTGGTCCCTTTTCTTAACCAAGCCTTTACTTACAGTTACCTTTCTTGTTATGAGGAGGGAGCATGTCTCCTACTGGGAAGTTGGACGGGATCACGATTCTTGAGCAAGGAGAGGAGGATGAGGATGAGATTCACAGATGTCAAACATCTCTTTGACCAGATACCTGGAAGATTTGATGGACAGACGGCTCAGGGTGTAAAAGCGGTTTTCCAGTTTGATATAACAGGCCCCGGAGGCGGAAACTGGTGCGTCACCGTACAAGATTCTACTTGCTCTATCAGTGAGGGAAGGCATCCGGACCCCACCGTGACCCTTTCCATGTCAAAGGAGACCTGGCTGGGTATCGCCAACAAGGAAATAAACCCCTTCGAAGCCTTCATGAGTGGTGCTTTGAGGGTGAGCGGCGATATGCTGATGGCACAGATGGTGCCGGAACTCTTCAAACTGTAAGAGATTCGTTCAAACCCTGCCTGTCCTTTCCCTTCCAGGGGGGTGACAGGGGTTTTCAATGTCTACCTCAAAGGCCTTCTTTGAATTTGAATAAAATCTCGGCTGGCTCGATCTTCACTACCTGGATTCTGTCATTTGGCAGAAATATCTGGTCCCTCGTGATTGTGAAGACCCTCCTTCCATACCTTGCTAGGGACAGATCCAGCTGGACATGAACATTCCTCCCGCTCAAGGTGCTTGCGTCCTTGCGCAGACCCCTGGCCGTGATCCTTATCTGTGGCTTTATGGGCTCCAGGACCTGCATTTTTTCGGGAATATTCCTCAATTCGAGAGGCACCTCGAAGCTCCTTTCGAAATCCTGCTGGCCTGCAAGTAGTAACCACAGGAGAGTAACCGGGACAAGGCTGCTTACCTTTATCGGCCATTGATGTATTATCAATGAACGAATATTTTTCCACCATTCTTCCTTCTGGGCGGCCACCGGCATAAGGGCTTCATTGATTAGGCTGGAAAGGGTCTCCTCCCTTTCTATCCCCATGAGTTGGCCGCGCCTTGCAATGGACACACTACCTCTTTCTTCTGAAACTACAACCACCCATGCATCGCATTTTTCTGAAAGGCCGAGCGCTGCCCTGTGCCTTGTGCCCATCTCCTTGGGGACCCTGTCAGAAGAACTCAGGGGGAGGTAGCAGGATACAAGGACTATTTGTCCTTCGCTGATGACAACGGCCCCGTCATGTAGCGGGGATTCCTTTTGAAATATGCTCAATAAGACTTCAGTCGCAGGTGTTCTCTTTGCTAGAGCCGGATTTGACGTTTGGCTGTAGGGAGCGATTGGACGGCCGAAGGGCCGGAAGCTTGCAAGACCGCATCAACCCTAAACCATTTCCACACATCGTTCGTTATGGTCTCATGCCTATCTGCAACCGCATCGTAGAGGCGGGCATTCTGAATTGCTGGAATGCATTTCTCGGACAGAGTCTTTACGAAATTTATCGCTTCATTGGAGAAAGCTTGTTCTTCCCCGGAATAGAGCACCAGGACACCAATCACTTTTTGATTCACACAGAGAGGCAAAGACAGGATAGGCCCGGTCCCGACGCGCTTGGCAGCCTGTGGATACTGGGTGGGAGGGCCTTCAGCCCCATCGGTGATCAAAACCGCTTTGCCCTGAAATGTTTCGGAGATGCTCCTGTCCGCACGGACATGGGCTTCGTTCAGGTAGCTCTCACCCAGACCATGGCTGGCCATTGCTTTTATCTCCTCACCATCCTCGCCCAGGACAAACAAACTGCAACCCGGAATCTTTAGCGCCAGAGTTGTCTTTTCGACCACCAGGGCAAGGATCTCCTGAAGGCTAAAGGTCGAATAGACGGCTTCTTGGATTTCCTGGAGGGTTCTTTCATAGACAATTTCGATATGTTCCATGATTCCACCCCCTTTCCCATCAAACCGGATGACCCCTATGAGTAAGGCCTAACACCCCGGGAAACGAGTTTATCCGTCCGTTGACAAGCAAAGGCCCGGATCAGTTGCACCAGGTGTTACCCGGCTTTCCGGGAGACATCTTGTAGATGGCCCAGGCCGGGAACTTGCCCATGGCTCCCAGCAGGCGCCTCCACCTTGACAGACATTGGAGTGCCAAGACCTTCTCGATCTGACGGACCACTTCCTGGATGTCTTGCTGGCAAGAGAGTGCCCTTACTTTCCAGGAGCCAAGACTCTCACGGAAACCAGGAGGCTCCCTGCCGTTCAAAATGACCAGCACCGGGACCTGGCGTTTCAGTGCGAGCTCAATGAGATCAGTACCCGGCCGGGTCCCAAGCTCTGGAATGAACAAATCAAAGGAGAGGGAAAGAAGCAACTGAAGCCCATCATAGTGGGTAGAAGCCAGGTAGACCTGGATTTGAGGACAATCCACCCGAAGCTGTTGTGCTACTGGATTGAGCATGCCCATTTCCCTTCCCAAAAAGAGTACTTTCCTGTGCTTTGGAGTGGAATTCTTCATGACCAGCCCCCTCCTTTTTGGCCCATCAGGAGGTGTATGTTGAAGAGAAGGCAATGAAACCCTTTACAGGGGCATGTTTACCACCCTGGTGGTTTCTGAAAGGTTTCAAAACAGCCTTGTTATGTATTTGAAATTTTTGGGTAATTTTTTGGACTGAGAAAAAGATTGAATTTTACGATCTAGACGCGAACAGAAAAAAGACTGTAAAGTAGAGTGTGGGGAAAAAAATAAGGGGAAAACCACGCTCCGGTGTTTATTCCAGAATCTTGCTATGGAGGGACTGCGTCAACTCATCTGGCTCCGTGTCCAACCCTTCCTTCAAAGCTCTTTTGCACCGTTCATATACCTTGAGGGCCTCATTTCGCTTTCCCAGTTGGGAAAAAATGACCATGAGTCGTTGATAGGCGGGCTCCAAATAAGGGTCCGCCTCAATGGCTTTTCTGCAAAAGCTGCTCGCCCTGCTCAACGCCCCGCGATCTTCGTAGATCTGCGCAACTCTCATCAAGGTCATCACATACTTCCCCTTGAGTTCCTGCCTCACTGGCTCCAGCCACCCTGCGTACAGATCCTCCGGGAGAAAAACACCCTTGTAAAACTCAATGGCCTTCTTGTAGCAGGATAAGGCTCCCTTCAAATCCCCTTCGGTCTCTCTCCTTCCTCCCCTCTCCAGTAAGGAGAGGAATTCATGGACGTCCACCTCGCATAGCTCCCTGTCCAGATACACGCGGTTGTCTTTCAAATGAACATAGGAGTAACCGAATACCTTGTCCATGTCGGGCTCGAGAGATCTGCGGAGCCGGTAAAGGCTGGCCTTAAAGGTCTTCTCCGCTGCCTCAGGCCTGCTCTCCGGCCAGAGGGTATCAATCAGCACCTCCTTTGGGACCCCGTCGGGTTCGTGGGAAACAATTGCCTTCATTAGGTTTTTGGGCTGGCTCCCCAGCCAGTCCTCCCTTCTCATGAGTGAGCCACCCCGGAACACACGAAACCCCCCAAGCGTCTCTATTCTCAGGTGAGGGAGCATTGAGCGGTGGATTGCCAGACTGATCTCCCAGGCCTTCTCGCGAATCCTCTGACTGGGATGATCATCGAGTCTTTTCAGTTCCGGCCGGGCCAGGGGAGCCAGACGGGTGGTGAGCAGGTGCGCCGCATAATCTATGGCGCCGTAGACCTCCAGTTGAAGGGCGAGGATGCATATCTCCAGGAGATCGTGAGGTCTCGTAAGCATAAAGTGATCGTATCCTTTCTCCTCTGCCAGCTTCAGCCCGGCCTCCAGGTGACTGGCGGCCTCCTCAGTCTTGGCACGGTTCCACCTTATCAGGGCGGTTGCGAAGTGGCCGTCAACCGCCACAAAGCAAGCTAACCCCACAAAATAATCCAGAGCCTTCTGGAGATCCACTTCGGTCTCTTCCCCCTCCCGGAGATGACAGGAGATGAAGCTGTCTAAAATACCGACGAGGCCCAAATGGTACTCGGACCGGGCCTCATCCGAAGACAACAGCTCTCGAGACTGTCTGATCAATTCCTTCGCACTTCGGTATTCCCCTTCGAAATAGAGATTTCGGCCGAGATGCAACAGGGTCAGGCCGCCCATAAATGAATTGCCGATTGAAGCCGAGAAGCTCAACAGACGATTCCCCGTCTCTTCCGCCTCCCTGTATCGTCCCAGGTGAGGCTTCAGCACAAGGTCATAGAGAAGTGTAACCGGGTAAAGATAGGTCAAACCTTGTGCCGCAGCTTCATCCCGCGTGAATTGAACAAGCTCTCTCGCCCGTTCCAAGTCTCCCGTGAAAAGGGACAATTCGCACCGGGCCGTGTGATACAACAGTTGCACGCCCACGTTTGGATGCTTTTTCACCAGTTTTTCAAGCCTATTACATCTTTTTTCAGCCAGCCCGAACTCGCCCAGCCAGCAGAGGGCCTGTAATCCGTTGACCAGGGCATGAACCTGAATGAAGAAATCCCCTGTGTCTCGTGATATCATGTATGCATTTTCGCAGGCCCAGAAACCTTTGCGGGGATTACTCCCTCTAACAGTAAGTGCAAAGCCCAGCTGGAGCCAGGCGTTCGCTCTCTCGCTGGGGTGCAGGTCCACACGTGACGTCTGCAAGAGGTTTTCGGCCTGGTCGAGAAACAAAGCTATGGGAACGGGGTCATGGCCGCAAATGACTAAGGCCTCAATCAAAGAAGCAAGGCAAAGAAGTTCGCCTCGGAGGTCGCCTTGTTCTACGAAGAGGGACAAGGCTCTCCGCAGGGTATGAATATTCTCCCTTGCTCTGTTAAAGCGCCTCGTCATGGACAGATGAAAAAGGAGCCAGGCACTCCTTTGGATGAGATCCTCGGGTATGGGTTCTAACCAGCGGGCGAGATCACTTCCTCTTCCCTCTTTCAGGAGGCGCATCCCGATCCGTTCAATAACAGACGCCGCAGAAGAGTAGGCCTGGGCCTGGAGATAGTATTTCACGGATTCCTCCAGCTCTCCTCTTTCCTCATGGAGTACAGCCGCCTTCAGGAACATCAACTGCCTCTCCCTCTCAGAAAAGCTCCCCTTCAATCTGCTCTTCAAAAAACTCCTGAAAAGCTGGTGATAACGAAAGATCCAGCCCCTCGCATCCTCATAGGCACAGTGGACAAAAAGGCCGCGCCTTACAAGCTCCTGGAGTATTGCCTCGGCACCCTCAAATCCCATAAAATCATTTGCAAACGCCGCGTCCATGCATTCCAGGATGGAGGTCTTGACAAGAAACTCCTGGATGGAAATCGGTTGAAAGGCAAAAATTTCTTCGGCAAAATACCGGAATACCTCTGCTTTGAACCGATCCGGCATATCCTCCCTGAGATACTTCTCCCTCGAATTCTCTGACATCCCTTCGAGTATCTCGGCAAGAAGGATAAACCCGCCAATCCAGCCTTCGGTGAACTGGTGTATTCTCTTCAGTGATCTTGAGCCGAATCGCAGTCCTCTGATCTCCCAAAAAAAGTCTTTGCACTCCTCCAAGCTGAAAGCAAGGTCCTCGTTGGTCAGTATATCCGCCTGCTGTTTGACTTTCAGGCCCTGGAGGTCAAATGATGGCTGTTCCCGGGAAAGCAGAATGAGATGTATGGGCTCGCCCAACTCTTCTACAAGCAGATTGAGAAAGCTCGATGACGGGGCCTCCGGTGACAGACGATCCAGGCCGTCCAAAACGATCCGGACGGGCGAAGAGATAAACTCTGAGATGGCATTGGTCCATTCCCTGTAAAGGGGGACCTCTGCTCGAGGCCCCATTATCATGCTCGGGTATGAGAGGAGTGGAGAAAGATCGACATCCCTCATGACGTGTTGTATGGAGTGGACAATGGAGTGATAGAGGTTGACGGGATCGGAGTCCTCCCTCGCGAGGTTCACCCATGCAGATGGAATGGCATCTGCCTGGACAAAGGATGCGGCCAGGGTGGATTTGCCCTGGGCGGCCTGGCCCAAGATCAGAATCAGCCGTCTGTCTCTGCTCCTCTCAAGGCGCTCCATCAGGCGTGGACGTTCCACTATCCTGGGCAGCCGCGGTGGAGTGATTTTGGAAACATTACCGGGTGGTCTCATCCTGCCCCCCTCAGACCAATCGTTCTCTGCAAGCACCCCCATGTTTCACGCTTGCCTGTTTTCCAGGAAAATCTTTGAAGAACAAAGATCCGGGTCCAGAGGGCCCGGCTTTGCTCCGCCCCTCAAAGGGACTATGGCCCGCAGCCAGGCAACGACATTGAGGTGCCAGAATTCGGAAGTCAGGAGCAACATGGATCGTGTTGACGGAAAACAGGCCATAACGGACCTCCCAATGGAACTGGGGCTCCCAAGCTATTCCTGCTCCCTTCACTGGAATTGGTGGCGTAGGAGAATTAGAATGGATGACGCACGCTGATGGGAAGGCCCAGATACATGGCAAGCTTTAGTTATCCTGTGCCTTTTTGTCCGGATGTCACCTTTTCGGCCCCGGGAATGGAAAGTCCCAATAGGGCGGCACGGGCCTATTGGGACTGGAATAGGCCCATTTTCTGCTGCGTATTCATGTAAGAGAGTTCCTTGGGATGCAAGGTAGCGAGATGGAAACAAGTTTGTTTAGAGTACATATCTAATCCATGAAAAAGTCAAGAAAAATCCATCCTGCCGGGAGATCATTTCATTCGCAGCACCTCGGGAAATTGCAAACACTGGGAGACCCGCACCATACTGTCCGGCCCCCGGACTCGAAGGCCCAACATTCTGCCCGGGAAGAAATATGATATTAAGCATGGTTCCTGAGCTTGAGTTCCAGGGGATGGGGCCTGAGATAGACCTGTTCCTTGAGATGAGGCTGGTCATATTTCTCCACGTAATGATTCACTAGGGTGAGTGGGACAATCAAGGGCAGCAGGCCTTGAGAGTAAGACTTCATAACATCAGCAAGCACCTCCTTCTCCTGCGAGCTCATGTGTCTCTTCAACAATCCCACCATGTGCTGAAGAACCCTGGCATGCTTTCTCACGGTGGCTTTCAACAAAAGGGCCTTCATCAGCAGCTCCCCGTAGTGCCCAGGGACTTCCGACCTCCTGGTGCTCCTGCCCTCGTTTATCAGTCCCTCCATCTCCCTGTAATGTCTCGGGCTGTGGGAAAGTATGAGGTATTTGTGCCTCCTGTGGAATTCAACAAGCCGAATCAGCGCCTTGCCCTGGTCCAGGAATCTTCGCCACCTCCCCAAAGTGAAGACTCGCTCGATAAAGTTTTCCCGCGAAGCAGGGTCATGAAGCCCGGTTTCCTCTTCGCACGGGACCAGGGGGTAGTGTTCTATGAAGATCCTGGCGAAGAGTCCCACCCCCCTCTTAGCCGGCGAACCTTTCCCCGTGTATTCCTTCACGCGCGCCATGCCGCAACTGGGCGAGTTGCTCTTGAAAATGAATCCCCACAGATCTTCGGACTCTAATTCCCTCACCCTTTTCCTTGCCCATGCCTCGATCTTTCGAGTCATGTCTCTTCCGGTGTTGACGGTGACAAGGCGAGGCGGCCTCCCGTTGCCCACGAGACGCATGGGTTCACGTGGCACACCCAGGCCGGCCTCGGACTCGGGGCAAACAGGCACCAATTCCATGTATTGCCCCCAGGTGTTGGACAAATGAGGATCATGGGCATGTCCGCCGTCGTAGCGGACGGGGTTGCCCAGCAGGCATGAACTGATACCGACCCTTATCTTTTCCATCCTCTCAAGTGTTAGCATCCCCTAGGCTTTCCGGGATACCGGGTTGGAATTTCCTTGATACGCCGCCCACTGTAGAGCGGGCAAGTGAAGCGGCGAGTGTATGAGCGCTCTGCAAAGAGTTTTCTTCGGGCTCATCAAAGTCGTGGCGAACGGGTAGTCGTTAGCTTTCCTGCGCCTGAATAGAAGACAGGGCCTCTTTTGCCTGTTGCAAGTATATGCGGGCGTCACATTCCTTGCAAATCTTTGCCGCCTCTGACAGATACTTGCGAGCCAGGTCGGCCTTTTTTCTGACCCTATAGAAAAGACCCAGTTGAAGACAAGCGAGCCCAAGGTACCCCTTCGCTCCAATCTCTCTCAAGAGATCAATCGCCCCCAGGAAATGTTGCTCGGCTTCCCCGGCCGAAAAAGGTGCTGTTTTTACCAAGAATCCAATATTCTTCGCCATGATCCCCAGAGATGGCAATGGTCCGGTGGCCATTCTTGCATATACCATTCCAAGGACAAATTCAGAGAGGGCATACCATGTCCTCCTATTGTTCACAAACAGGGTGTTTTGGGCCCCTTTGAATATCTTAAGCCCATGCTTCATTTGCCCCTTGGCGATCAATATCGTGCCTATCAGCATATTGGCCAGTGCGAGAAGTTCTCCGATCCCGTGCTTTTCACCAAAAACCAGGGCTTCCTGTAAGACCTCTTCCGCTTTCTGAAATTGCTCATTGAAAACGCACGCAGTACCGAGCCCCACAAGTGGAAATATTGCATAAAAGGGATCCAGGGCCGCTTCGACGGCCTTTTCACAACTTCTTATCCCTGCTTCGTAGTCCCCAATCATTAAATGGCCCCATGAATCCACCCAGTGTCCAAAGACATTGCTCCTGCTATTGGAGGTTCTCTCCCCGTAGT
The DNA here is from genome assembly GCA_019308525.1 of Deltaproteobacteria bacterium. The sequence continues at coordinate 8,143 of JAFDIC010000011.1, read as the reverse complement.
CCAGGAGAGATTGTGAGGCCTGCAAGAGTTCCTTCACTTGACCCTTGAAGAGATTGCAATAACTTATCCCGCCGAGAGATTTGAAAAAGAGGTATTGATCGGAGGGAAAGCTCCTGGCAATCCTCTGGGCCCTTTTCCCGTATTCGATACCCTCGTCAAAAAGGCCCAGTTCCGCGCAGGCCCAGGTGAGCCAAGTGCATGCGTAGCCTTCCACCTTTTGATCCCCTGAAGCTTCGCCAAGCTCCAGCCCGATCCTCAGGTACTCGTATGAATCCCTTGACCGGCCTTCCAGCCAAAGGGCGATGCCCAGCCACGCGTAGAACATCCCGCGCCTGGCCTTGTCGTCCAGGGAATCTGCCAAATCCATGTGTGTCTTGAACAGATCAATGAACTCCTTAGCTTCTCCAAGGTAGTAATAAACATAGGCCCAGCTATTCAACAGGTCGATCAAGCGGCGCCTGTCCTCTTCAATACTTTCCGCCTTGGACACCAGGAGCTTGTAAGCTTGCTTGTAGTATTCATGGGCTTCCTGCACAGAGTACCTTGCCAGGCTCTTTTCACCCGCCTTTACCAGGTAATCCACGGCCTTGTTGGCAGAGCGCCCCTTGGAAAAATGAAAGGCCAGGGTCTCATAGAACTCCGAAATCCTTTCCCTGAACAGGCTCTCCATAACTAGGCCTATTTGCTCGTGGATTTCCTGGCGCTCCTTCTTGAGAAGACCGTTGTAGACAACCTCCTGGGTCAGGGGATGCTTGAACATGTATTCAAGATCCGGATCCAATGAGCGTGCTCGAATAATGTCGAGTCGCTCCAGGGCGTTCAAACAAGAATCAACCCGATCCCTGACCTCGGTGATCTTCTTCACAATATCATAAAGAAAGGCCCTCCCGATCACTGAAGCCTCTTGAAGTACGCGCTTTGTCTGCCTTTCCAATCGGTCAAGTCTGCCTGAAATAATGCCGTAGATTGAAGATGATATGTCCAGCTCACCGATGGGTTTCGTGATTTTCCAGGTGCCGTTATCCTTCACGAGGACCTCGGATTCGATCAGGGAATTGACCAGTTCCTCAAGGTAGAATGGATTGCCCTCTGTTTTGTACTGAACCAGTCGTGCCAGGTCCGCAGGGATGCTCTCGGTCTTGAGAAGGGAAGCCAGCATCTGCTGGGCATCCGAGAGAGGTAGGTCCTGGAGCCGAATCTCCCGGTAGATATCCTTTACTGAAACAAGTTGATGACCCGTGAAAAGGCTGAATGTGGGCCTGTACACGCACAGGACAATGGCAGGCTGCGGTATCTCCAGGCACGCCTTTCTGAGCAGATCCACAAAGGAGATATCCGCCCAATGGAGATCCTCCAGGAAAAACACGGTCGGCCTTCTTTTCGCCAGGCCGACCAGGACCTTCAGAACTGATTGCTGAAGCCGGGATTTCCAAAACTCCGGGTGTACGTCTCCTGTCTCCGGATAGTCCAGCGAATAAAGACTGCCCACATAGGGAATGATATCATTCGGGTCCCGGACAAGTCGCCTGATGCCGGATTCTATTTTACTCCTTATCTTCTCAGGGGGGTCGTCTTCATCTATCTGAAAAACCCCATTGAGGAGATCAATCAAGGGGAAGTAGGGAGTGTTCTGAGAATAGGGGTACGCATGCCCCTCGAACCACTGGATCTGGTCGAGATCCAGGGTAGCCTTGAATTCCTCAACGAGCCTGCTTTTCCCCGTACCGGCGTCACCGCAGATGGAAAATATTTTCCCCTTTCCTTGCTTGAGGCCATCCACTGCATCCTTCAGTTCAGCCAGCTCCACGTCTCTGCCTATGAGGTCCGCCCTCAGGCCGGAAAGGCGGTGTGTTGTCAAAGGTCTCTTTTTCGGTCCCAGGACCCTGAATACCTGAACAGGCTCCGACTTTCCCTTTACGGTAACAGGCTCCATCGATTCGAAGATGAAATATCCCTCGGCTTGGCGGCGGGTGTCGTTTCCAACCAGGATTTCACCTCTCTTGGCGAGATCCTCTAGCCTTGAAGCAAGATTGACCGTGTCTCCTGCCACACCATGGATCCCTTTCTGCCGGTCTATTTCGCCCGTAACCACAAGACCAGTATTGATGCCTGTATGCATTGAAAGGGGTTGCCCGATCCTCTTTTCGATTTCAGGGCTCAGGGCCTCGATCCGATCATGAATCTCTCTGGCAGCCCGGATTGCTCTCACGGGATCGTCTTCATGACTCTTGGGGATACCAAAGAGGGCCATGACCGCATCGCCGACGAACTTCTCGATAAACCCTTCGTATTTTGTCACCACCTGGGCAATTTCCCCAAAGATTCGACTCATTATCTCTTTGACTTCTTCGGGGTCCAGCTTTTCGGACATTGACGTGTATCCGGAGAGGTCGGAGAAGACCACCGTCACGTATTTGCGCTCCCCTTCCGTTTCGGGTATCCCCCCGGCCTTCTCAACCTCCTCCAGTTTGTGTCCGCATTGTCCGCAAAACTTATCCCCTGTGAGGACCTCGGACTGGCACTGGGGGCATGACAGCAAGAGTTTGGTCCCGCATTCTCTACAGAATCTATTTTCTTCGGGATTTTCAACGCGGCAATTCGGGCATTTCATAGAATATGCCTCCCCCAACCCACGTATTATCTTCCGAGGTACGTCTTATCGCTCATGGATTTATCGCCAGGCTGGAAAAGCATTTCCTCTTTCTTCATCATGATGATGACATTAATGGCTGGTATGCCAACTGTCAAGAATGGAATGTTCAACGGATTCTCGGGGTTTCATTCACAGGTTGCTCCTACAGGGGAGGGATGATGATTCGCAACCAAAAAGTTGCTCCTGCAAAGGAGGGGGAAGGGCAAGTGCGACCCTTGAACATGAGGGATATTTGTTGTAGAGTATGGTCATTTGGGTGAGGGAGATTATGCACAAGCTAAAGGTCACGGTGGAAAGGATCGACGGTTATTGCAGCCAATCCCTGCTCGTGGGGGATTGTTTCTACGTAGATAAACATGGTATGCGGCTCATGGTGCCCGAAGGAAAGCACGTGTGCCTCTGGGCCCTCCAGAGCATGATGCCCATATTCCCCCTTTTGCAAAGATCTGAACCCAAGAAAGGGGACTGGGCCAGCAAGGAAGGCCAGGTATTCGTCTGCCCGGACCCCAGGGGGCTTGTCCATTACCGAATAGAAAGGATCGGGGAGTCATGTTGAGCATTGATCCGGAGAAATGTTCAGGTTGCTGTCGCTGTGAGGTCAATTGCTCCTTTTTCCACTCGGGCAAGGTGGGAAGAAACGGTGCCCGTATCAGGGTGGTGAAAATGGAAGAGACCGGGATTGATTTTCCAGTGGTATGCCAGCAGTGCCAGGAGAGGTACTGCACCAAATGCCCTGAATCCGCCATCTCAGTCGGCGACTACGGGCAGGTAGTGGTATCAACGGTCCTCTGTACGGCCTGCGGCACCTGTGAACACCTGTGCCCTATCGGCGCAATCGAAATCTACGAATATTTTCCCCTGGTGTGTGACCTGTGCGGGGGCGACCCGCGCTGTGTCAGGGCCTGCACCATGGGGGCGATTAGCTTTGAACCCGACATAATGGACCAGGTAAGCCTTAAGCCCTACAAGAAAAAGCGGGCAAAGATCCCGGCGGGGGAAAAACGGCTTGGTTTTGCACTCTCATCCTCGGGAAAATTGAGACAGACATGGCTTGCTTCCAGGAGGGGTTAGATTATGCATGGATACGGCGGACATATTCTGAGGGTAGACCTATCGAGCGGCAAAATCACAAGGGAGAAGACCGACCCCTCCTACGTGCTCAGGGTGATAGGAGGACGGGCCCTCAACTCACGAAGGCTCTTTGATGAGCTGAAAAGGGATGTGGACCCCCTGGGCGAAGAGAACATGCTCCTCATAGGGGTGGGACCCCTGACGGGCACCCTCTTTTCCACATCGGCCTACATGACCATCTCCGGCAAGTCTCCGCTGACAGGCATCCTTGGGGACTCCGCAGCAGGAGGCTTTTTCGGGCCGGAATTGAAATATGCGGGCTATGACCAGGTGATCGTCACGGGCAGGGCTGAAACACCAAGTTACCTGTTGATCAGGGATGACCTGGTGGAGATAAGGCATGCAACACACTTGTGGGGAAAGGACATATTTCAAACAACGGCCGGTATCCGTAGAGAGCTGAGCGACAATGACATCCAGGTCGCAGCCATAGGACCGGCGGGAGAGAACCTGGTCAAGTTCGCCACGGTCGCGTGTAACAACTCCAGGATGTGCGGCCGCACCGGCATGGGGTGTCTCTTTGGTTCAAAGAACCTTAAGGCAGTCGCGGTTCGGGGGACCAGCCGGCTCACGCTCCATGATACTCTGGGCTTTCTTGACCTCTGCCGGGAATTTGACAAGAGAATCATGGCCCACCCGGAATACGAACGCCGAAAGGCCCTGGGGTCCACCCTCCTCATGAAGGCGTTGAATAACCTGGGCATCCTTCCCACGGACCACTTCCAGAGGGGCATTGCGCAATACGTGGACCAGGTCAGCGGAGAGAAGATCACTGAAGTTTACAAGGTGAAGAACAAGGGCTGTTTCAACTGCAACATTCACTGTTCCCGTTACTATATCACGGAGGACGAGGAGGCGGAGGGGCCCGAGTTCGAGACCCTTTGCAGCTACAGCTCCCGAATAGGTAATGACGATCTGCGTTTCGCCCTGAAGATGAACGCATACCTGAACCGAATGGGGGTCGACTCACTCAGTTCCGGGGAGACCATAGGCTGGGCCATGGAGTGTCTCCAGAGGGGCCTTCTCAGCAAAGAGGATTTGGGCGGCCTTGATTTTTCCTGGGGCAACAGGGAAACCATTGAGAAGATCATGCACATGATAGTCCACAGGGAGGGAATCGGAGACGCCTTTGCAGAGGGGACCAGGAGCCTTGCCGGGCGTTTCGGCAAGGGAACGGATCTCTATGCATTCCAGATAAAAGGCCTTGATATGATATGCGGGGACCCCCGCGGCTTAAAGGCCTTCGGCCTGACCTATGCCATTGCCTCAAGGGGGGCGGATCACCTCAGGGCAGAACCCTTTTTCGAGCTTACTGAAAGGTACGAAGAGAGCGAGAAACGGTTCGGCACCAGGGATGCAGCGGATCGCCTATCGGACAAGGGTAAGGCGGTACTGGTGGAATACACCGAACGGCAGGCCCTGCTCACGGACTGTCTTACCATGTGCAAGAACGTGGGGTTGAGCATGGATATACTTGACTTTGATTTTGCCTCCAGGTTGCTGAGGGCCGGGACCGGCTTGAAATTTACTCCTGAAAGGGTGGACGAGGCCCTGAGAGAGACAATTGACAGGGAGCGTTTGCTGAATATCGACTTTGGAATAGATACTCGCCACGACACCCTCCCAAGGCGTTTTACCCATGAACCTCTGGAAGAAGGGGCATCCAAGGGTCAGGTGGTACCAATTGAGGAAATGGTGAGAGACTATTACCGCCTCAGGGGGTGGGACGAACAGGGACGTCCCCGCAAGAAGCCTTGAGAGCCTCTGCTTCGGTGAGTATGGCCTCGATGTCAAAGGGCAGGGATTTGCGCCTTGATACCTTTTCCGCTGCTTCCCGGCCAAGTTGATCGTCCTTGAACCCCGCTCCGCTCATTACGCACACGATCAAATCATCCTTTTCCACGAGGCCTTGATCCAGGAGGTTCTTCAGGGCTGCGAGGGGAACTGCCGAGACCGGTTCTATCCAGAGACCTTCATCCATGGCCACCCTTTGCTGAAGGGCAAATGCCTCTTCGTCATCCACATCAATGACAATGCCGCCCGATTCCCTGACCGCCTCAAGGGCGTGCTCGCCGGTAAAGGGCACGTTTATCCCCGAGATCCTGGACCCGGCACAGGGGAGCGGCTTAACACGCCTCGACGCGGAACGGAAGGCCTTCACAAGGGGCGGGGCCGCGGACGATTGAACACCTACCATCCGGGGTAATCCCTCTGTGAGACCGGCCCTGCTCAGCTCCAGGTACCCCCTCCACTCCCCGGCAAGCATATCTCCTCCACCCACCGGGCTGATCACCATGTCCGGGGCCTTTCCCAGGCGAGCCACTATCTCGTAGGACATGGTCTTGACCCCTTCCAACAGGTAGGGATTGACCGGTGCCCATACAAAGGCGGGGTAATAGTCAAGGGTCTCGGCGAGTTGGAGAATCATGGTACTAATGGCTTCCGGCCCATGGTCAAACACCCCTTCGACCGGTATTACCCTGGCCCCTGTGGCAATGGTCTGCCTGATCTTGCTGGCGGGGCTGCCCGGCTCAATAAGTATGAGGCACTTGAGGCCCGCAGCGGCGCTGTAAGCTGAAATTGCGGCAGCAGCATTCCCGGAAGAGGCGGTGACTATCCCCTTGAGTCCCCTTTCCAGTGCCAGCCCCGCGGCAATGACCCCAACCCTGTCCTTGAATGATCCACTGGGATTACACCCCTCCACCTTGAAATAAAGGCGGGTAAGACCCATGGCCTGACCTGTTCTCCTGGATGGAATGAGGGGTGTGTCTCCCTCCCCAAGGGAAGGGGGCTGCCCGGTAAGGGGAAACAGGTCTTTGTACCTGCCGATTCCGGGTCCAGGGGCAATCTCCCGGAGCTTTTTGACCACCTCCACAGGATACTCAGGCCTCAGGATTCCTTCACAGGCACGACAACGGCCCATGGTGCCGGGAGCATAATCTTTACTGCACTCGCTACAGAGGATTCTCATCTCATCCCGTATCCAGGTAGGCCCTTTTCATCATTTCATTGTTCAAGAGATTCTCGGCGCTGTCCTGGAGCACTATCCTTCCCAGTTGAAGCACATAGCCCCTGTCAGCTATGGATAGGGCCATGTTTGCATTTTGCTCCACCATGAAGATGGTCACCCCTTCCCGGTTGACTCGCTGTATGATCTCAAAGGAACCCTCTACCAGGATAGGGGCAAGCCCCATGGAAGGTTCATCCATGAGGAGTAGTTTCGGCCGTGACATCAAGGCACGGCCCATGGCGAGCATCTGCTGCTCCCCGCCGCTCAGGGTCGCGCCGTACTGCTTCAACCTCTCCTTGAGCCGGGGAAAAAGCTCAAACACCCTTTCCATGTCACGGGCAATGCCCTCGGTGTCTTTCCGAAGGTACGCCCCCAGCTCCAGATTTTCCAGGACCGTCAACTTCGGGAAGATCCTGCGATTCTCCGGGACTATGGAGATTCCCCTGGCCACGATCTCGCCCGTGGAGAGCCCGTCGATCCTCTCCCCCATGAACTCTACCTTGCCCCTGGCCGGCTTTACCACACCCAGGATGGTCTTGAGGGTGGTGGACTTCCCCGAGGCATTACCACCCAGCAGGCAGACCAGCTCCTTATCCCTTATGGAGACATTTATGTCTCCCAGGGCCTGGATCTTCCCGTAGAATGCATCCACTTCGGAGAGATTCAGGATATGCTCATGCCCTCTTCCCATGTCTCCTTCCCAAGTATGCCTGGATCACATACTCGTTGTTTGCCACGTGTTCGTAGTCCCCTTCCGCTATTTTGCTGCCATAGTCAAGGACGACCACCCTGTCGGAGATGCTCTTCACCACCTTGAGCTTGTGCTCAATGATCAGAAAACTGTAGCCGTAATCATCGCGTAATTGTTTGATGAATCTCGTGATTTCTTCCGTCTCTTTGGGGTTCATCCCGGCCGAGGGCTCATCCAGCAGCACGAGATCACAATCCGTGGATAGTGCCCGGGCTATCTCCAGGCGCCGGCGGTTTGCATAGGACAGGTTCATGGCCCTCTGGTTGTACCGAAATCCGGTCAACCTGGCCCCGAAAAGCCCCAGGTTTTCCTTTGCGATCCTTTCGATCTTCTCTTCCTCCCTCAAGAAACCCGGAGAACGGACCAGGACACTTGGCAGGGAAGACCTTGACCGGCAGTGCTGGGCCACCATGGCATTTTCAAGCACTGTCATGTTGTTGAAGAGCCTCAGGGTCTGAAATGTCCTTGCAACACCCATCTTGACGATCTGGTGTGGTTTCCTCCCCGTGATATCCACTCCCTTGAACAGGATCGCCCCTCCCGTGGGAGGATAGATACCGGTAATCAGGTTGAATACGGTTGTCTTCCCTGCGCCGTT
>JAFDIC010000638.1:1047-2095 GCA_019308525.1 Deltaproteobacteria bacterium | reverse complement strand
ACAAGATAGAGAGATTCAAGAAGGAGACCCGGGATACATTCACCTTGGAGCTTTCTCCTTCAAAGGGGGGCGAGGCATATTCCTTCAAAGCAGGGCAATTCAACATGCTCTACATGTATAGTGTGGGCGAAGTGCCTATATCAATCAGCGGCGACCCTTGTGATAGCTCTAGACTCATCCATACCATCCGCGCTTACGGTTCTGTGACCAGTGCCATGAATACCTTGAAAAAGGGGGACTGGATAGGTGTCAGGGGGCCCTTCGGGAACCATTGGCCCATTGAAGATCTTACGACTTACGACATTTTGCTGGTGGCAGGCGGGATCGGTGTGGCTCCTTTGAGGCCGGTGCTTTACTATATCCTCGCCAATCGAGAAAAGTACGGGAAGGTCGTCCTGCTTTACGGGGAAAGGACACCAGGAGATATCATCTATAGAAAGCAGATAGAACAATGGCGAGGGAGGTTTGACCTGGAGATCGATGTGACTGTTGACAGCGCAAGAGAAGGCTGGAGGGGTAATGTTGGGGTCGTGACCGCTTTGATTCCTCGGATTCAACTGGATCCCCTGAACACATTTGCGCTTGTGTGCGGTCCGGAGATCATGATGCATTATACAATCCTGGAATTGAAGAGGAAAGGCCTGGAGGAAGATCACATCTATATCTCCACGGAAAGAAATATGAAGTGTGGCGTGGGTTTCTGTGGGCATTGTCAGATAGGTCCCGTCTTTGTGTGTAAAGATGGCCCTGTTTTTAGATTTGACAGGGCAAAGCCGTTTTTCGGCAAGCGGGAGATGTAAATGCCAAGACCCAAAAGACCAAAACTGGCCGTATGGAAGTTCGCCTCCTGCGATGGTTGCCAGTTGTCCCTGTTGGATTGCGAGGAAGAGCTGCTGGAAATTGCCGATGCCCTGGAGATCGCTTACTTTCCCGAGGGCTTCCGGGAAGTGATTAAGGGACCCTATGATGTGTCCCTCGTGGAGGGAAGCATTACCACTTCCCACGATGCCGAGCACATTCACCGGATCAGGCGGTCTTCAAAGATCGT
>JAFDIC010000638.1:0-1014 GCA_019308525.1 Deltaproteobacteria bacterium | reverse complement strand
ACCATTGGTGCTTGTGCTACGGCAGGGGGTATCCAGGCCCTACGCAATTTTCAAGATGTGAATGAATTTGTCCGCATCGTCTATGCAAGACCTGAATATATCTCAACCCTGGGTAAGTCAACCCCCATATCCGATCACATCCAGGTGGATTATCAGCTCCAAGGATGCCCCATCAGTAAGTACCAGTTGATCGAGACGGTCAGCGCATTGCTTAACCGCCGAAAGCCGTTTTTGCCCACTTACAGCGTTTGTATAGAGTGCAAAAGGAAAGGGAACGTATGCGTGATGGTTGCCCAGGGCATTCCCTGCATGGGGCCTGTAACCCAGGCCGGCTGTGGCGCCCTTTGCCCTTCCTACCACAGGGGTTGCTATGCATGCTTTGGGCCCAAGGAGACACCCAACACCAAGTCATTGAGCCAGTGGTGGAGTGAAAGATTCGGAATGGAAGGATCCAGTATTATGAGATCCTTTCGCAGTTTCTATGCCAATACCGAACCCTTTCGCAGGGAGAGCGAGGACCATGAAAGGTAGGAAGACCATCAGGGTGGATTACCTGGCACGGGTTGAGGGTGAGGGCGGGTTAACAATAAAGGTTCGCGGTGATGAGGTGATCGATGCCAGGCTGGACATTTTCGAGCCCCCCCGATTTTTTGAGGCCTTCCTGCGAGGCAGACACTATTCAGAGGCGCCGGACATAACGGCTCGGATTTGCGGGATATGCCCTGTTGCCTATATTATGAGTTCGATCCAGGCCATGGAGTCAGGGTTTGGGGTCAGTGTCAGTGACGGGATTCGATCCCTGCGCAAGCTGGTTTACTTCGGCGAGTGGATCGAGAGTCATGCGCTCCACATCTATATGCTTCATGCGCCTGATTTCCTTGGTTATCAGGACGCAATCCAACTTGCCTCTGATTATCCTGAAGTAGTCAAGCGAGGTCTTGAACTCAAGAGAATCGGGAATCACCTCCTTGCTGTTGTCGGCGGCAGAGAGATCCATCCAATCAATATCAAGAC
>JAFDIC010000264.1 GCA_019308525.1 Deltaproteobacteria bacterium | reverse complement strand
GTTTTTCTGGCTGCTTGACAGGATCGTGCGCAGGGAAGGGATAGGAGATATCCTGGCAGAGGGTGTCTACTGGGCCGCCCGGAAGATCGGCAAGGGGGCGGAGGCCTACGATCATAACACCATCAAGAAGCATGAACAGATTCCCATCAAGCTGGGGATGTTGAACCCCATGTATTTCATCATGTGGGCCACGGGCGAGAAGGCCAACATCACCCAAATCGAGGGGCAGCTCCCCCAGGCGCCCTTTCCCACCATGGAGTTGAGGGAGGACTTTGTCAGGGACTGGATACAGGTGCCCACCAAGAAGGAAGAAGAATTCAAGAGATTCGTCCTGGAGTGGGGAGATGAGGGCAAAAAGTTCCCCTTCTGGCCGCCGCCTGACCTGATCTGCGACCTGGTGGACTGGCAGGAGACCATGCACTACATAGACGACGCCCTTGGGCTCTGTGCAGGCCTGTCATCATTCCCCCTCAAGCCCCCCTATCACATACACAACCTGCCCAAATTCGTTTCAGCAGGTGCCGGGATAGACGTTGACGAAGGCGGGCTGTGGGAAATCACCAGGAGGAACCGCAACCTGCTCAGGGCCATCAACGTGAGGAAGGGCCTGAGGAGGAAGGATGAGAAGCCTCCTGATGATCACTGGAGGAAGAGGTTTCCGGAACTGGAGGCCAAGCTGATGGACGAGTATTACAAGTTCAAGGGCTGGAACAGGGAGGGAATACCGACGAAAGAGACCCTGGAGAAACTGGGGTTGGATTACGTTGCAGAAGACCTGGTGAGGAGGGGTATCTTGACGGAAGGTGAAGAAGTGTCCTCCAGGGAGGCTTCGGCGTAAACAAGGAGAAGAGAAGAGGTGGTAACTGCGATGAGTGAGAAAAGAAAGAAAAAGGTGATCAAGATCGATGTTGATAAGTGTAACGGCTGCCGGGCGTGCGAGGTAGCCTGCTCCGCCTTCCATGCAGCTCCGAGATACAGCACCAATAATCCCGGCAGGTCTCGCATCCAGGTGATCCACGAACCTTTGAAGGACATATTCGTCCCCGTATACGCCGGGGAATATACCAAGGCTGAATGCGCAGGCAGGGACAAGTACGTGATTGATGGGAAGGAGTACGATGAGTGTGCCTTTTGCAGGGCGTCCTGCCCTTCGCGGGACCTGTTTAAGGAACCGGACTCAGAGCTTCCCTTGAAATGTGACATGTGCGAATCTGACCCGCCCCTGGAAGAACCCATGTGTGTCCAGTGGTGCCTGGCCGATGCCCTGACCTACGAAGAAACGGAAGAAGAGATAGAGGAAGAGGAACCCAAGGTGGAAGACCTGGAGGTGGGGCTGGAGTCCCTGGTGGAGGAATACGGGCTGGATAAACTGGTAGATACCGTTGCCCGAATGGTGGAGGAAAAAAAGGGTTAGCATACCAACTGCAAGAGGGAAAGTGAGAGGGTGCCGTGGAGAATCTAGCTGATTACAAGGAGATAGTAGACCTTATAAAGGAGAAGGGCGGGGATGCCTTCAAGAGGTGTTTTGAGTGTGGGCTGTGTGACACCGTCTGCCCATGGAACAGGGTTACTACCTTTAGTATGCGCAGGATAGTGCGTCAGGGAACTTTCGGATTGACCGAGATAGAGAGTGAGGATCTGTGGCGCTGTACCACGTGCGGGAGGTGCCCCCAGCAGTGCCCGAGGGATGTGCAGCAGATAGAGTCTGTGGTATCTTTGCGAAGGATTGCCACGGAGTACGGCGTTTTCCCCAATTCCGTGAAGCCTATACGTACGGTGAGCGCGAGTCTGGTAGGAGAAGGGAATCCTTTGAACGAGGAGCGGGCCAAGAGGGCGGACTGGGCAAAGGATCTCCCTGTTGAAAGCTTTGCAGAGGGGATGGAGTTCTTGTACTTCCCGGGTTGTTATCTCAGCTATGATCCAAGGCTGAAGAAGGTGGGCAGGGCCACGGCAGAGATTCTGAAGGGTGCAGAGACGGATTTTGGGATACTTGGCAGCGCCGAGAGCTGTTGTGGTGAAAGCATCCGCAAGGCCGGGGATGAGGAGCTTTTCAAACGTCTGGCCAGGGAGAACATCAAGAATTTTGTAGACAGCGGTGTGAAAAAGATCCTCGTTTCCTCTCCCCACTGTTATCACACATTCAAGAACGAGTATCCTGAATTCAGGGTCAATTTTGAGGTGGTGCATATTACCCAGTACTTGTTGGAGCTTGTCAGGGACGGCAGACTCGAGCTAAGCAGGGAGTATCCCAGGAGGGTCGTCTACCATGATCCCTGTTACCTCGGGAGGCACAACGGGATATACGAAGAACCACGCGAGCTCTTGAGGAAGGTGCCAGGCCTGGAGCTTGTCGAGTTCGTGGAGTGCCGTCATGACAGCCTCTGTTGCGGAGGAGGGGGAGGCAGGATCTGGATGGAGACGGTGAAGGGCGAGCGGTTTTCTGACCTCAGGTTGGAGCAGGCCAAAGAGACCGGGGCTGATGTTCTGGTGACATCGTGTCCCTACTGTATTACCAACTTCGAGGATAGCAGGTTGAACGTGGACGGTGGAGAGGCCGTAGAAGTCAAGGACATTACGGAAATAATACAGGAAGTAGTCTAATACTTTGCGAGGGTGGTGACAAGTGGAGAAGGAACTATCATTAAGGGAAAAGATTCAGAAACTGCGAAAAGGTCCGGGTGAGAGCGGTTTTGGAGACGTGATGGTCGTCGGTGGCGGCATCAGCGGTATCCAGGCGGCCCTGGATCTTGCGTCGGCTGATTTCAAGGTCTACCTGGTCGAAAGGCTGCCTGCCATCGGCGGCCATATGGCGCAGCTGGACAAGACCTTTCCTACCAACGACTGCTCCATGTGAATACTCGCGCCGAAACTGGTCGAGGTCGGCCGGCATCCTAACATAGAGGTCCTGACTTACACCGAAGTAGAGAGGGTGGAAGGTGGAGCAGGGGACTTCAGGGTAAGCTTGAAAAAGAAGCCCAGGTACGTTATCGAGGAGAAGTGTACGGGTTGTACTACGTGCGTGGAATACTGTCCTGTCCAATACCCTGATCAGTACAACCAGGAAATATCCAAGAACAAGGCCATCCACATATACTTCTCCCAGGCGGTCCCCCTTATTACCTATATCGATGAGACCTGTCTTTACCTCAAGGAGAAGAAGTGCGCCATATGCGAAAGTGTATGTAAGAACTATGCCATAGATTTCACCCAAAAGCCCGAAGAGATAGAAGTCAAGGTGGGCGCGATTTTGCTCTCCCCGGGGTTTGAGCCCTTTGATCCCAGGGTCAAGCAAGAATATGGCTATGGAAGGCTGCAAAACGTGGTGACAAGCATGGATTTTGAGCGACTGCTGTGTTCCACCGGACCTTACGAAGGAGAGATCCTGCGTGCTTCCGACAAGGAACATCCCCACAAAGTAGCCTGGATCCAGTGCGTCGGCTCGAGGCGGGTCACCCAGGGCGATAACAGTTATTGTTCAGCCGTATGCTGCACTTACACCCAGAAACAAGTGATACTGACGAAAGAGCATGATGCCGGGGCGGAGTGCACAATATTTCATAACGACATTCGATCCTATGGCAAGGATTTTGAGCCTTACTTTCAAAGGGCCGAGCAATTGCCCGGAGTCCGGATCATAAGGAGCTACGTATCCATCGTCGGTGAAGACCCGGAGACAAAGAATGTGCTTGTAAGGTACGCTTCTCCCGAGGAAGGGGTAAAGGAAGAGGAGTTCGACATGGTGGTGTTGTCAGTGGGCCTGAATCCCCCTGCTGATTACGCTGCCCTGGCAGAGAAATTCGAAATTGAACTCAACTCCCATGGATTTTGCAAGATTAACCCCGTGAACCCCATGGAGACTACACGCCCTGGAGTCTTCATAAGCGGCGCATTCCAGGGCCCCCTGGACATCCCCGAATCTGTTTTTTCCGCCAGTGGGGCCGGGTCCCAGTGCGGGGAACTGCTCGATTTCCGCCGAGGCAGGCTCGCTGAAGAGAGGGTGTATCCCGAGGAAAAGGATCTGGCGGGAGAAGAGCCCAAGGTCGCGGTCTTTGTGTGCCATTGCGGGGCCAATATCGGAAAAGTGGTGGACGTCCCCTCCACAGTGGAATATGCCCTGACCTTGCCCAATGTCGTCTACGCCCAGGAACAACTCTTTTCCTGTGCAACCAATTGCGCCAAAGAAATAACAGACATGTTGGAGGAGAAGGGCGTAAATCGAGTGGTCATCGCAGCCTGTAGCCCCAGGACCCTCGAACCCCTGTTCAGGGACACCTTGCGCGAGGCAGGCATCAACCAGTACTACCTGGAGATGGCCAACATCAGGGAGCACTGCTCCTGGGTACATTCACTCGAAAAGGAAGATGCCACGGAGAAGGCAAAGGACCTGATCAGGATGTCCGTAGCACGCGCCTGTCACCTGGAGCCCTTGCAGGAGATCGACCTGCCTGTGGACAAGAGGGCCCTTGTGGTCGGAGGCGGCATAGCCGGCATGACATGCGCCCTGTCCATAGCGCAACAGGGACACGAGGTGTACCTTCTTGAAAAGGAGAAAGAACTGGGTGGTACGGCACGAAGGCTCCATTACACCCTGGAAGGAATGGATGTGCAGTCCTACTTGAGTGATCTCATAAGCAAGATCTACCGGCACCCCTTGATCCATGTGTACACGGATGCCGTCATCACTGAAGCCACCGGATACGTGGGGAACTTTGTGACCAGAGTGAAGTCTGAGAGGGGAGACACAGAGATAAGACATGGAGCAGCAGTGATCGCCACGGGTGCGGAAGAGTACAGGCCCACTGAATACCTTTACGGGAAAGATGAGAGGGTGATGACTCTCCTGGAGCTGGAAGAGCGAATCGCCGAAAGGCAAGAGGAAGTGCTCAAGGCCCGGAGTCTTGTAATGATCCAGTGTGTGGGGTGCAGGAATGAGGAGAGGAATTACTGTAGCCGGGTATGCTGCAGCCAGGCGGTCAAGAATGCCCTGAAGCTGAAAGAAATCAACCCGGAGATGGACATCTATGTATTGTATCGTGACATGAGGACCTATGGTTTCAAGGAGGACTACTACCGGGAAGCCTCCAACAAAGACGTAAGGTTCATCCGCTATGAGCCTGAAGACCAGCCCCAGGTGGAAGCAGTAGAGGAGGGTGGCAGGAGTGTCTTAAGGGTTACCTTTCAGGATTATGTCCTGGGCCAGAGACTTGCCGTAGATGCCGATATCCTTGCCCTGGCCGCGGCCGTGATCCCCCTGGAGGAAAACAAGGAAGTGGCTCAACTGTTCAAGGTCACCCTTGGGCCGGACGAGTTTTTCAAGGAGGCCCACGTCAAGCTGAGGCCTGTCGAGTTTGCCGCGGATGGCGTCTACCTCTGTGGAACTGCCCACTATCCCAAGCACATTCAGGAAACGATCAACCAGGCCTATGGAGCTGCTGGTAGGGCCCTGACTCTCCTTTCCCATGATATTGTGACCGTGTCAGGATCCGTTTGCGAAGTGGATGAGAAGAGGTGTATAGGGTGCGGTGCCTGTATCTCCGCTTGCACCTATGGCGCCATAGAGTTTCGCGAGACCAAACAGGGAAAAAAGGCCGTGGTTAATCCCGTCATCTGCAAGGGAGACGGTCTCTGTAACGCGGCGTGCCCAACTGCGGCTATCCGGCTGAAGCACTTTACCGATGAAGAAATCATAAGCCAGATCGATGCAGCGGCTCCGGAGGAGGAAATCGAGCAACCGATGGCCGCAGCGGCGGGAGATGCCTAGGAGCCGAGAGACCGGGTTAGGAGCGGATTGATAAAGAGCGAGGTGAAAAGGAATGGCTAGAGGTTCAATGTTCAGACCAAGTATACTGGGTTTCGTTTGTCATTGGTGAGCATACGGGGCTGCTGACCTGGCTGGAGTTTCCAGACTGCAATAT
>JAFDIC010000263.1 GCA_019308525.1 Deltaproteobacteria bacterium | reverse complement strand
AGTTTATTTCCCTGCCATACGGAGAGCTGCGTCCAGTCTAATGGTTGTGCCGTTGAGCATGGGGTTTTCAACAATATGTTTGGCCAGCATGGCAAATTCCGAAGGCCTCCCAAGTCTCGAAGGGAACGGGACCATTCTGGCAAGAGACTCTTTGACCTTGTCCGGGAGCCCCCGAAGCATGGGGGTGTCGAATAGGCCTGGCGCAATGGTCATAACCCTGATTCCAAGCTCTGCAAACTCACGGGCAATGGGCAGGGTGATACCAGCGATGGCAGCCTTAGAGGCGCTGTATGACGTCTGACCTATCTGGCCTTCCCATGCCGCGATGGAAGAAGTATTTATGATGACCCCCCTCTCTCCTTCCTCATTGGGCTCATTTCGGGCCATTTTCTGGGCAGCCAACCTGATGATATTCAGCGTGCCCGAAAGGTTAACCTTCATGACCCTGTCAAAATCATCCATTGACATGGGACCATCCTTACCAAGCACCTTGGCAGGTATGCCAATTCCAGCACAATTAACGGCAATGTGGACAGAGGCAAACTTGCGGATTGCTCCTTCAATGGCATTTTGCACGTCTTGTTCATCAGTAACATTGGTCTTAAAAAAAATTGCCTGAGGCCCCAGTTCAGAGGCAATCTGCTCGCCTCTTTCAGAGGCGAGATCAAGAATTGCCACACTTGCACCATTTTGGGCGAACATGCGAACACAAGCCTCTCCAAGACCTGAGGCTCCGCCCGTTACAATAGCAACGCATCCATTAACGTTCATTTTTACTGCTCCTGCTTTTCAGGATATGAATTATTAAAAGTTTTTCTCCCTTGTTTGCCTTTTGCCTAAGACCTTATGCCCAACGCCTGTTAATTTACACCCTTTCTTTGAATTCTTCGCCCAGCAACCCTTCGGGTCTGACAAGTAGCACCAAGATGATGATTAAAAAAGCGAAGGTGTTTTTAAATGCCACGGAAATATATGCTCCTGCCAAGCTCTCTGAGACACCGAGGATGAGTCCGCCTACTATTGCCCCTGGTAGGCTGTTTAGCCCGCCGAGAATTGCGGCTGCAAAACCCTTTAGAAAGGGCTCCAGCATAAAGAAGGGGTCCAACAATAGGGCCGGGGCAAGGAAGAGCCCTGCAAGGACCCCCAGAAATGCCGCCAGACCCCAGCTGAGTGCCAGGATCTTCCGCGTTGGAATGCCCATTGTCTGTGCCGCAGGCAGGTTCTCAGAGGTTGCCCGCATGGCAAGGCCGATACGGGTCTTTTGTATAAGGAGGTAAAAGAGCAGGCTGGCCACTATACCCACTGCCAGCGTTCCCAAGCTAAGCTGATCGAAGATTAGGCTTCCGACCCTATAGGTTGTGGCGTCTGACAATGGAAAAGGAAACATTTGCGGTTCTGTTCCACCAAAATAGGAGATGGCACCCTGGAGAATCAGGCCGAATCCCAAAGTCAGAATTATCTGGCCAAGCTGGGTTGCCTCCCGGCGTTGAGCAGGGATCAGCACGCAATAATAAAAAAGCACTGCTATTGCAAAACCGAAAAGGAGCCCGAGCCCAGAAGAAAAGCCAAATGGCACTTGCATGCCCATCATGATAAAGGCGAAGAATGTCCCCGCGGTGGCCATGTCACCATGGGCAAAATTCAAAACACGGTTGGCCCGGTATATGAGGGCAAGGCCAAGTGCCACCAATGCATAAATGCTGCCAGATGCAAGACCAGAAATGACATATTGTAGAAACCTCATAAATTAGCTCCCCTATTTTCCTATCTAAACGGCCAGTTTCTAAAATAGAGCCGCATCTTGAACCAGCGTCCATAAAGACCCAATGGCTCAAAAATTAATATTATCAGTATGGTGACACCATAGACCACGGGGACCAATTCCTTGTAAGCACTAAGCAACTGGGGAACAAGAATCACAAAGGCTGCCCCCATTATTGATCCTTCCACAGAAGCAAGGCCCCCAATGATTACCGCCACGAATAGTGTTATCGATTCCATGAAGGTAAACATATTGGGTTCAAGGTAACCCATGAACAGCCCGTAAGTGGCACCCTGTACACCGGTATAGAAAGAGCTTATGAAAAAGGATAAAAGCTTATACCTTGTTAGGTTTACCCCTATTACTTCTGCTGCAATATCATTGTCCCTGATGGCTATAAAGGCCCTGCCCATGTATGAGGAAATGATGTTGTAGGTCAAAAGAGCAAAAATGGCGGCGATAAAAAAATTGAAATAATAATTGAAGTTGATGGTAGAGAGGCCAAACATCGGCTCCATTTTGTGGATAACAAGGCCCATGCGCCCGCCAGATAGCAGTTCGGAATTTACAAATATCTGGTACACCGCTATTCCGAAACCCATTGTTGCAATTGCGAGGTACGGGCCCTTAAGGCGGAGCGAGGGGAAACCAACCACCAGGCCGAATAGCCCTGCTGCCAAACCGCCTGCTATCATTCCGATAGGCCACGGAAATCCATGTTGGGCGAGATGGCCGAAGGTGAAGGCCCCGATTGCTAGAAAGCCGTTTTGGCCGAATGATATTTGGCCCGTATATCCGATGAGGAGATTTTGGCCCTCGACTCCTACGGCATAAATTAGGATTATGGAAGCTACATACACAACATGCTCAGGCGCATACCAAGGCAATAGCACCAGGAAGGCCAACAGGATTGCCACCCAGACCTTTGTCCATGGTTTCCGAATGAGCTTTAATTCTTCCTTATAACTTTCGATCAGATCCATAGTTCCCTATCCGTTGTACATTGACTCAATAAGGTCCGCATAACGCTTCTCAAGAAAACGCCTTTTCACTTTCTTGGTGGGGGTTACATCGCCGTCCTCTTCGTAGAAACGCCTTGGAAGCAGGGCGAATTTTTTAATGGTTTCCACCCTAGCAAGGGTCTTGTTCACCTTGGCAACTTCCCCTCCTATTAGCTTCTTGACTTCCGGTCTCTGGGTGAGGTCCGCAAAGGTAGTAAAAGGAATGCGGTTATCCTGGGCATATTTGGTCACATTGTCTTCGTCAATGAGAATGAGGGCGGTGAGATACTTCCTTCCGTCGCCAATAACCACGGCATCCTGGATATAGGGGCTGAACTTGAGCTTGTTTTCTATGAAAGCTGGAGTGATATTCTTTCCGCCGGCAGTGATTATTATGTCCTTTTTGCGGTCAAGGATTTTTACGTACCCTTCGTCCACTGCCCCCACGTCTCCGGTATGGAGCCAGCCGTCCTTGAGTGTTTCAGCGGTTAGTTGCGGGGCCTTGAAGTAGCCCTTGAAAACACCTCGGCCTCGTGCAAGGATCTCCCCGTCCTCCGCAATCTTTACCTCTACTCCGGGTATGGGCTCTCCCACGTAACCCCAGCGTGGTCTATCAATCCGCTGCACAGCTATCACGCCAGTGGATTCTGTCTGACCATATCCTTCCCTCAAGGGCACTCCCAGGGCATTGAAGTACTGGAAAAGCTCTGGAGAGGCAGGCGCAGCACCACAAACGGCCCATTTGACCCTCTCAAGGCCCACCTGGCGCCTTAGATGATAAAGCACCAGCCCATACAAGGGCCAATAAAGCAGTGACCACAGGAAACGCTCTCGCGTCCCTTTCTTTGTGTTGATGTACCTTAGGCCCACTCCAATTGCCAGCCTGTAAGCGAGTTTCTTGAGAGGGGTGGAGTCTGACATGCGGATCTCTATCATGGATGCAAACTTTTCCCATATCCTTGGAACACTGGCAAAAACAGTGGGGGAAACTTCCCTGAGGTTTTGGGCAAGGGTATCCATGCTCTCCACAAAATTGACCGTGCCGCCAGACCATGTACCCTGAAACACTGAGATTAAGTTTTCGTATATGTGGGCGAGTGGCAGATAGGAAAGCAGTTCATCCTTAGGTGAGACAGCGATAACCTTGGTAAAAGACTCTGTGATGGCCATGATATTGTCATGGGTGATCATGGCCCCTTTGGGCCTCCCTGTGGTACCAGAGGTATAGATCATCATGGCAACGTCGTCGGGCTTTATTTTCTCCATTCGCTCGAACACGCATCCGGGGTGCTCTGCCAGGTATTGTTTGCCTCGAGATATGAATTCATCGTAGAAGATTATTCCAGGGTGTGAGAATCCCCATAGCCCCTTCGGATCCCATACAACAATTTCTTTGGTGGGAATCTGGTCCTCTATTTTGAGAACCTTGTCTACCTGCTCTTCGTTTTCCACAAAGAGGATCTTGGACTCCGAATGCCCAACAACATATGCTACTTCCTCAGCGGCCGAGGTGGAATACACACCACACGTAACGCATCCAATACTCATGGTAGCCAAATGACAGATAAGCCATTCCGGCCTGTTGTCCCCGAGAATGGCCACCCTGTCACCGGGCTCCAGACCAGCCGCTACAAGGGAGGCGGCTATTTCCTTTACCTTTTGGCCATACTCCTTCCAAGAGATACGGTTCCAGATACCGTATTCTTTTCTCCTAAGGGCCACCTTGTCGCCATATCTGTCAACCTGTTGGAAAAAGAGTTCAGGCAGGATCCTTGGCTTCTTATCCATCACCATGTCCTCCTCTTTTTGTACAAACGCCAGCCTTTGGGCGAAATAGTTTCTCCGCCCAAGCCCAGATATAATTCCTGGACGTCTTCATTTTCCTGCAAATCTTTGCAAGTACCTTCCAGGACTATACGTCCAGATTCCATAATATAACCGTAATCGGCTATGTTGAGGGCCATCTTGGCGTTCTGTTCAACGAGGAGGATGGTGGTGCCGCGCTGTCGTATGACATTGAGAGCATCGTAAACAACACGGGCAATCTTGGGTGCGAGCCCTAGAGATGGCTCATCCAGCATCAGGAGTTTTGGCCTTCTTAGCATTGCCCTTGCCATGGCCAGCATCTGCTGCTCACCACCAGAGAGGGTTTCAGCCTGCTGTGTGCCGCGGGTCTTTAAGATGGGGAAAAGGCCATAGATAAACTCGTAGTCTTTTTCTATCTCCGAGTCCCGTCTTCCCCAGCAACCCAGATCAAGATTTTCAGCCACAGTGAGTTCCCTGAAAAGGCCTCGGTCTTCAGGTACATAGACAATACCAAGGCGTGAAATGTGCTCGGGTGGCTGGCGGTGGATCTTCTTGCCCATGAATTCAATGCTTCCCTTCTTGGGCTGGTCCTTTAGAAGCCCGGCAATGGTTTTCAGCAGCGTGGTCTTGCCGGCTCCATTGGGGCCAAGGACCGTAAAGATCTCTTTCTCTTTGACCTCCAAAGACAAACCCTGAAGGGCATAGATGCGGTCATAATAAAGGGTCTCAATGCTTGTGATTTTCAATAGAGGTGTCATAAGCTGGCTCTGTTGATGATTAAAAAGCTTAGTCTTCACCCAGGTAGGCCCTGATTACCTCGGGTGTCTTCTGGACCTCCTCGGGGCTACCCTCGGCTATTTTCTCGCCGTAGTCCAGGGCGATCATCCTGTCTGCCAGTTTTGAGGCAATCCTGAGGTCGTGTTCAACCAACAGGATGGCGGTCTTATAACGTCCACGGATTTCGGTGATCCTGTATGCTGTCTCTTCCTTTTCCTCCGAGGTAAGCCCGGCTATGGGTTCGTCGAGCAACAGGAGCTGGGGTTCCATTGCCAAGGCCCTGCCCACTTCAACACGTTTTTGGACGCCATAGGGGCAGTCAGACACCCGCGACTGGCGATATGCCTGGAGATCGAGGAACTCTATGATTTCTTCCACCACTTCCCGATGTTTCAGCTCTTCTCCTCGGAGCCTTAGGAATACGTTGACGGGGTTTTTTGCAAATTTTACGTGGCGGCCAAGCATCAGGTTGTCCAGGACGGTCATGTGCATGAAAAGGCGGAGGTTTTGAAAGGTGCGAGCGATACCCCGTTTTGCAACGGCATCGGGAGAGAGCCCAAGAAGACTCT
>JAFDIC010000262.1 GCA_019308525.1 Deltaproteobacteria bacterium | reverse complement strand
ATCTTCACGGCCCTGAGATATTCCGTCATTATGGTCGAGTTCGCGCCGTAATCCGGTTTGATATCCACGAACTGGGCAGCGGTCTTTCCATCAAAGGGGTGGTGGTCGATAATGATGTCAAACTTGAACCGGTTGAAATGTTCGTCGTGATAGGGCTGCGAATCCACGAGGGCCCATTTGGTGATCTCCCTGTGAACAGCCTTCCGAATATTCTTTTGCTCTATGTTCAGCAACCTTATGAGCGCCAGATTATCCGCCCTCTTTATCGGATTTATATGGAAGATCAGTGTCTTCTTCACTCTTCTCCAAAACAGCCTCTTCAAGGCCAGAGCGCTCGCGATGGAGTCCGGATCGGCATTTATGATCACTGCAAGCGTATCTTCCGGGGACACCAGTTCCACAAGCCTCTTGCACTTCTCTACGGAGGATACCGACTTGGGAAAGGGCTGGTGCATCATCACCCTGTCCTGCCTGTTATCACGGGTCCTGTTGCCCTGTGCTTTATGTTCTGTCAATTTTGTCAACTCCTCCTCGGAAAGGTTCTATCCCTACCATGTCCTGGAAAACACATTATCTGAATATGGCCATGAATTCAATTCCAAATACGCCTTCATGCCGACGCTTTGCCTGTCCGGCACAGGGGCACACGCACGCCCGGGGCTTTGCCTCTTTATCCCCGGGGCGGCAATCGATTCAATTTGACTTGCCAGAGCATATCTGGTAATCAAAACCAATCATTTGTGATGGAGGCCCACTAGATGGATTACAAGGAAACTCTTAATCTCCCGAAGACTGACTTCCCCATGAAGGCAAACCTGATAAAGAAGGAACCAGAGATTCTGGAGAGATGGGAAAAGAATAATCTCTATCAGGAGATTAGGGGCATTTCAAGGGGCAGGAAACCATACATGCTCCACGACGGACCGCCTTATGCAAACGGTAACATACACATGGGGACCGCCTTCAACAAAATACTCAAAGATATCATTATCAAGTCCAAACAAATGGCAGGCTACGATGTGCCGTACGTACCGGGTTGGGACTGTCACGGTCTTCCCATAGAGCATAAGGTTGACATGGAACTTGGGCCGAAGAAGGCCCGGATGTCACAGGTGGAAATAAGACGATACTGCCGGAGGTACGCGGAGAAGTATGTCGATATTCAACGCTCCGAGTTCAAGCGGCTGGGCGTTCTGGGGGAGTGGGACAATCCCTACCTGACCATGGCCTTCGACTACGAGGCTACCATCGTAAGGGAGTTCGGAAAGTTTGCGCTCAACGGGAGCCTTGTCCAGAGCAAGAAGCCTATCTACTGGTGTACATCGTGTCAGACCGCCCTTGCAGAGGCCGAGGTCGAATACGGGGAACATTCCTCACCCTCCATATTCGTCAAATTTCCCCTGATAACCGACCTCGGGGAGAAATACCCTGCCTTGAAAGGGAAGAATGTGTTTTTCGTGATTTGGACCACCACCCCCTGGACCATCCCCGCGAACTTGGCGATAGCCATCCACCCTGAACTCCAATACGTTGCTGTGGATGTGGGTGACAACCAGGTCTTCATATTGGCAAAGGGCCTTGCAGCAATTTGTATGGACACCTTCGGCATCGATTCCTATCACATACTCGCAGATCTCGACCCCAAGGACCTTGAAAACTCAAAGGCAAGGCATCCCATCTACGATCGTGAATCACTGGTCGTCTTGGCGCCTTACGTTACCCTGGACGCAGGAACCGGATGTGTACATACCGCCCCGGGACATGGGAGAGAAGACTACGAGACGGGACTTGAATATGGCCTTGAAGTATACTCTCCCGTGGATGATTCAGGAAGGTTCACCCGGGATGTGGAGTTTTTTGCAGGAATGGACGTGTTCGAGTCCAACAGGCCCGTCAACGAGAAGCTGAAAGAACTGGGAATGCTCCTGAAGGAAGAAGAGATAACCCACGAATATCCCCACTGCTGGCGATGCAAAAAACCGGTCATTTTCAGGTCCACGCAACAGTGGTTTATTTCCATGGACAAAACAGGCCTTCGTCAAAAGGCCCTCAAGGCCATAAAGGAAGTATCGTGGATCCCCAAATGGGGGCAGGATCGTATCTATGGACTCGTTGAAAAGCGACCTGATTGGTGTATTTCAAGGCAGAGGGCCTGGGGCGTTCCCATTACCATCTTTTGCTGCCTTGAGTGCAACAGGGTGATCATATCTGAAGAGATACTGGAACATGTCATCCGGCTTTTTGAAGAGCACGGAGCGGATGTATGGTTCCTGGAACCCGAAGAGAGACTGGTGCCGGCGGGCACCACTTGTCCCGAGTGCGGAGGGAGGCGCTTCAGGAAAGAGACGGACATCCTGGACGTGTGGTTCGATTCAGGCGTCAGCTATGCGGCGGTCATGGAAAAGAGGGACTACCTGGAGAGTCCCGCAGACCTCTATCTCGAGGGGAGTGACCAGCACAGGGGATGGTTCCACAGCTCCTTGCTCTGTTCCGTGGGCACCAGAGGAATGGCACCATACAAGACGGTGCTCACCCACGGCTTCGTGGTTGACGGCCAGGGCAAGGCCATGCACAAGTCCGCCGGAAACGTCATTTCGCCCGAGGACCTTATCAACAGGTACGGTGCGGAGATAATCAGGCTCTGGGTGGCAGGAGAAGACTACAGGGACAACATCCGCCTCTCGGAGGAAATCCTCCAGCGATTGACCGAAGCCTATCGGCGGATTCGCAATACCTGTCGCTATTTGCTGGGAAACCTCAGTGACTTCGATCCCGCCACCAACAGGGTCTCCTATGAAGAGATGGAAGAGCTGGATAGGTGGGCGCTCAACAGGCTCCAGGAAATAAATGAGCGGATCTTGAAGGCCTATGAGAACTTTGAATTTCATCCTGTATACCACCACCTCCACAACTTTTGCGTTCTCGACCTCTCTTCCTTTTACCTGGATATCATCAAAGACAGACTGTATGTATCTTCTCCCGACTCCTTGACCCGCAGGTCAGCCCAGACTGCCATGCATGAGATACTGGAGGTTCTTGTGAGACTTATGGCCCCCATACTTTCCTTTACCGCGGACGAAGTATGGCAACATATGAAAAAAGACGGGCGTCCTTCCAGTGTGCACACTGAGCTGTTCGTGCCTGTGAAAGAGAAGTACAGGGACAGGGAGCTTGCGGCCCGTTGGGATGATATAGTCAAAGTGCGCAAAGAGGTGACCAAGGCCCTGGAGATAGCCCGCAAGGAAAAGCGCATAGGTCACTCCCTGGATGCATCCATCTCCCTGCTCCTCCCTAGTGATCTGAGCCAAACCATAGGGGCCTACAGGGATCAACTAAGGGCCATTTTCATCGTTTCCTCCGTGGACCTGGTGGACCATGATGACCTGGAGGGTGCATACGAAAGTGAAGAGATCCCTGGCCTTAAGGTGAGGGTACAGCCTTCAGAGGACCCAAAATGCGAGCGCTGTTGGGTCCATGATCCCACTGTGGGCGATCATGATCAGCATCCAAGGGTTTGTCGCAGATGTCTTGATGCAATGATGGAAGCGGGGTACCTTTCCCAGTGAGTGACAAGACCCGCCTTTTCTTTTACCCGGCCTCGATAATCGTCCTCCTGGATCAGGCATCGAAAGTTGCTATCAGCAGGACCATTCCGGCATACGGGACCTTGCCCGTGATCAAAGGCTTTTTCAACCTGGTCCATGTCAAGAATCGAGGTATTGCATTCGGTCTTATGAACAGGCCGGAAGGCATCCTTACCACGTACCTTCTCCCCATCGCAACCGTTGCGGTAATACTGCTGCTCATATACCTGTACTTCAAAATCAAAAGCGAAGGCAATAAGATAGTGCTTGGCCTTTCCTTGGTCCTGGGAGGAGCGGTTGGCAACCTCATTGACCGTTTGCTGCTTGGCCACGTCCTCGACTTTCTCGATTTTCACATTGGGTCCTTACACTGGCCGGCCTTTAATATCGCGGATGCGTCTATCACTGTCGGAGCACTGTGGGTGGCTGGAAATATGTTATTTTCCGGAAGAGAGAAAAGAGATTGATTTTCCATCCCTTTCACCCCTTTTTCTTTCTCTGCCATGTATCCTGAGCTCATAACACTGGGGCCCTTGGTTATCCATTCCTACGGTTTCTTTGCTGTATCAGGGATAGTTGTTGGGATTTATCTTGCCGTCAAGACAGGCAGGGCTCACGGCGTGCCTGCTCCAGGGATCGTTGAAACCGGGCTGTTCATGGCGATCCTGGGTGTGGCGGGGGCCAGGCTGGCCTATGTTGTTGTGAATATGTCTTTCTTTCTCTCCCACCCCGCTGAAATCTTCAAGGTGTGGAAGGGCGGGCTGATCTTTTCCGGTGGGATTTTGCTCGTTGTTCCTGCCCTGGTATTCTACCTCAAACACCACCAACTCCCTTTCTGGAAAACGGCCGACCTTTGGGCCCCGTCCCTGGCAATCGGTGAGGGCATTGGAAGGATAGGCTGTTTTATGGCCGGGTGCTGCTATGGTAAGCCCACGGAGGCCATGTGGGGGGTGGTTTTCTCAAATCCTGACTCCCTTGCACCTTTGAATGTCCCTCTTCACCCGACTCAAATCTATTCCTTCCTGGCAGACCTCCTGATCTTCGGTGTCCTGATGGTGCTCCATGGCAAGAAACACTACGAGGGACAAGTGTTTCTATGGTATCTTATCCTTCACAGTATCTCAGGTCTCTATATCGAGCGTTTTAGAGGGGACTTCAGGACAACCATTCCAGGAACAGAAATGACGGTTACGCAGCTTCTCGCCCTCCTGATCCTCATCGCAGCGGTGGGAGTACTGATGATCCGAAAACCGGGTACCCCCCCACAGGAGCCTAACAATAATTGCCCTTGAATTAAGCCAGGTATTGATGTAGACGAGTTCTTTAGATGTTTTACTAACAACCACATCGGAATAGGAGCCCACGCTATGGAGAGAGAAGACGTTTGTTACACGCGGGAAACCGCCCTGCAAAAGGCCATTGAGATGGAATCCAAGAGTTTCGAGACATACAAGGATGCCTACGGAAAGGTCAAGGATCCAAGGGCCAAGAGGGTGGTCAAAGAGCTTGCCCTTGACGAGCTGGAACACAGGTATCTGCTGGAAAAAGCCTTTTTTGAGGAGACTATTGCGCTCCATGATGCGGATCTCAAGGAAGGTCCCAGCATGAACCTGTCAATAATCCTGGAGGAAAGGCCCCTGGACGCAGATTCCACGGACCAGGACGTGATGATTCATGCCATACATGAAGAGAAGCGGGCCATAGAGTTTTACAAGTCCATGGCCCGGGAGTGCGGTGACGCCCCCATGGAGGGGATGTTCAAGAAGCTCCACCAGGACGAAGAAAGACACCTGGCAAGCCTGGAAGAGCTTTACGAGAGTATCTATATGCAGGAAATGTGATCTACCGGCCCCTGACTTTTGAAAGGGCCAGGATACGGCCTATCAACTCGCGGTAAAGCTTGCGATACCAATGCCTTGACTATTCCTTTTGAGAACTTACCTTATGCAGTGATTCTCTGATGGTGAAATCGAAAGGAGACGGAAGTTCATGCTCAAGAAACTCGTGGTAGGACCCTATCAGACAAATTGTTATGTCTTGGGCTGTGATCAAAGCAGTGAGGGGGCGGTCATAGACCCCGGGGACGAAGTATTTCGCATAATAAAGGTGATATCCGAAAGCGGGTTGACAATCAAGTATATCCTGATTACCCACGGGCACGTGGATCACGTGGGTGGGGCTCAGGAATTGAGAAGAATCACCGGGGCGCCTGTATATATACATCCCCTGGACCGGGGAGGGTTGGGGTTTCCCCCCGATGGAGAATTGTACGAAGGGCAGGAATTCCTTGTGGGTCGCTATCCCATCTCGGTTATCCATACGCCGGGTCATTCCCCGGG
>JAFDIC010000261.1 GCA_019308525.1 Deltaproteobacteria bacterium | reverse complement strand
AATCTTTGTTTACGAATGAATAGCATTATCGCTCTGTTCCTGTCAACCGGTTCTTTTTGTTCTCATAGATTTTAAACCATAATTTTCTAATAGAAGCTGCGGGTTTACAATGTAAAGTCTTGTATTGATACAAAAAGTTAGTAGGGGGGGCTGATCACAGATAACCATTACCGGTTGCACCACGCAAACGATCCAACGGAAGGCATGATCGGCGTAACATTTCGGCCCTAACCCTAAGGGTGTTGCTGCGGCTTGACGCATACCTTGCTGGGGACTGGGCAAGGGATCTGCAGGTCAAAGACCACAAAGCATGCTGCTCCCAATGTTTTGGTCCAAACTCCGATCTGTACACCCAAGGATGGATGTCGAATAAGCATTAAATGAAAGAGGTATTTTGAAAAAGATTTGGCGGTCCAAGATAAAGCACATTGCAGCCGGGGGCTCATATTTGTATTTGCTTAGTCTATTAAGGTAAACTTGGGGGGATGATTCATATCATGTCAAGAAGTACCGCACCTCAGTAATAATAAAAGTCTTGACATAGCACTAAGAAGGCCTTTAATATTGATAGAACCGAAGAAAACTCAGGAATTGGGGCTGAGCTTTGAAGCAGGTCAGTATAGTGAACTAATGGGAAGGTGTGGGGCGTTATGATTATTCTGGTGCATGGAATGAGGAAGCAAGAATTATGGGAGATAAAAAAGTGAATGTGGCAAAAAAGGGACTTATAAAGGATGATTATTTCAAAATTGACTGTGAGGCTCATCTTTCGGGGGATAAGACTCGCATTGATTATTACCCCGGGGTTCAGCTCTGGTGGAAGGGTGTCGATGGCACGCGAAGAGCGTTTGGAGCCTCTGAAAAACGTAAAGTGTCAGAGATAAGGGATAAAGGGGAAAGAAAAACGCCTGAAGAAGACAAGCTCATCGAATACATGGATCGCTACGGCGTTGACCTGGCATGTGTTCTTCCAGAGTCGATGATGGACACAACAGGGTATGCTGCGCGGTGGTCGACCAATGGTTATGTGGCGGCAGCATGCGAGAAGTATCCTGATCGTTTTCTTTTCCAGTGTAATGTTGGCCCCATATTGAAAAGAGGAATGAAGCATGTTCTCTGGGAACTGGAATACCTTGTAAAAGAAAGAAATTGTAAGCTGGTGAAGTTTTATCCTCCAGAAGATACCTATATTAATGATAAAGATATATGGCCCTTCTATGAAAAGGTTGCAGAACTGGGGGTGCCGTTAACAGTCCATACAGGATTTAGCTGGTGTCCTCCAGGGAAGGCTAAGTATTGTGTTCCTATTTTGCTGGACGAAGTAGCTACTGATTTCCCGGATCTGAGCATTATTGCCTTCCATGCAGGATGGCCCTATTGTCATGATCTAAACATGGTTGCGTTGACTCACCCTAATATTTGCATAAGCCTAAGTCTGCTTATGCCTTGGTGGCACAATGCACCATGGAGGCTGGCAGAGATCATTGGGGAGGCCATTCAGTTCGCAGGAGAGGGCCGAGTTGTATGGGGCTCGGACTTCTTCGGAGCAGGAGGCCTCATCAGATCAGCAGTTGATGCACTCCGTGACTTTGAAATGCCCGAGGAGCTGCAGCAGAGATACGGGTTTGCTCCTGTTACAGAAGGAGTCAAACGAAAAATTTTTGGCGAGAACTTAGCTCGTTTGCTAGAGATAGAGCCAAAGCGCAGAATATCAAACTAGATGCTCTAAGAAAGGGAAAATACTATGGAATTCAAAGAACTATTCAAGCCTATACGAATAGGAAATCTAGAGATCAAAAACAGAATAGGAGGGGCGTGCACAACCACGGGTGGAGCTGATATTAAAGGCTACATCACCGAGAATGCTGTTGCCACCTATGCTTCCAGGGCTGCAGGGGGCGCGGGTTTCATTTGTATTGAATGCACCTTTGCAAGTGACTGGGGAGCAGAGACAACCAGTTTCGGAAATCCCCGACTCAGTAATCGCTCTTACTATGCGGGGATGGCAGAGCTGGCGGAAACAATTCAGGCTTTTGGAGCCAGGGCATTTATCCAAATTACTCCGGGTTTTGGCCGTCAAGGCTCCAGTAAATTATCAGGAAAAACTCCGCCTGCACCTTCGCCGATACCCTGCGAGGTGTGTCATGATTTTGACATGCGCGTCATGCCCCTTGGTTGGGAGGGAAGGGCCGCTCAAGAGAAAGGCCGCACCGCTAAGACCCCCAGGGAGCTGACAATTGAGGAAATTGAATGGATGGAAAACCAGTACCCGGATGCTGTTGCCGGGGCAAGGATATGCGGGTACGACGCTGTTGAGATTCATAGTCCTCATGGGTATCTAATCCACCAATTTCTGTCCCCACGCTCTAACCACCGGACAGATAAATACGGAGGAAGCCTGGAGAACAGAATGCGATTCTTGAGGAATCTGGTTGTGAAATCGCGGCAGCGGGTGGGGCCTGGCTTCCCAATAGGCATCAGGCTGAGTGGCGACGAGCATATGCCTAACGGACTCCATGAAGAAGAAGCCATAATAGTCGCCCAGGCGATGGAGAATGAAGGCATCGACTGGCTGCATGTTTCCGATGGCTCCTATGAAGCGAGAGAGTACTTCTTTCCCCAGCACCCTGATTGCATGATCAAACATGGAGAAGCATTCAAGCGCAATTTGAAGGTGCCCGTGCTTGTTCCCTCGGTGCATGACCCCTATCTCGCCGAGCAAATAATCAAAGAGGGTAAGGCAGATATGGTAACGCTTGGGAGACAATTTATTGCTGATCCGGATTGGCCGATGAAAGTACAGGAAGGAAGGATTGAGGATATCACCATGTGCGTTAAGTGCAATGTATGCCTGGGAAGATTTAATCGTGGCCTCCAGATCCGCTGCCCGCTTAACCCCAATGTCGGGCGAGAGAGATATATACCTAGATACCGCCGTCCCCCTGTCCCGGCAAAGCAGCCTCCGTGCGAATCAGGCTGCCCCGCTGGTATTGATATCCAGAATTATATTCTCATGGTTTCCAGGGGGAGATTTGAAGAGGCCCTTTCCAAGATCAGAAAGACCACACCGTTGTATGGTGTAGTAGGCAGAGTATGCCATCGCCCTTGCGAGTCACTTTGTAACAGGAACGAAATTGATGAATCCATTGCCATTAATGATCTTAAACGCTTTGTGGCAGACTGGGAAGTTAATACTGGAGGAAGAGGTGTGGAGCGTGCGCCAAGAACTTACAAAGAAGAGGTGGCTGTGATAGGTTCGGGCCCTGCAGGCCTAACTGCCGCTTATGATCTGGTCAAGATGGGTTACGGCGCTACCGTGTTTGAAGCCCTCCCTGTGGCTGGCGGATGGATGGCCCTGGGGATCCCTGAATACAGGCTACCCAGAAATATTCTGGAGGCCGAGATTGATTTGATAAGAAAGAAAGGGGTGGAAATCAGGCTCAACTCGCCAATCGGCAAGAATGGGTTAGCAATAGATGACCTGTGGGAGAAAGGATACAAAGCCATCTTTATCGCTGCGGGGGCGCACAAAAGCAGTAGACTTGGGATCCCCAATGAGGATGCCGAAGGGGTTGTGGATGGGATATCCTGGTTGAGGGATCACAATTTGGGCAAGGGGGTCAAGGCAGGCAGGAGAGTGGTTGTCATAGGAGGAGGGAACGTGGCCATTGACTCAGCCAGGGTGGCACTTAGATTAGGTTCTAAGGAGGTTGCCGTGGTCTATCGCAGGACAAGTGAGGAGATGCCGGCCATTAGGGACGAAATCGAGGAAGCAAAGAAAGAAGGGGTTAAATTCTACTTTCTTTCAAATCCTTCCAAGATTCTGTGTGAAGGTCATGCATGCGCCGGTATCGAATGTTTTCAAATGGAACTAGGTGAACCGGATGAGAGTGGACGGCAAGCACCAATATACGTGGCGGGATCAGAATTTAGTATTGAAGCAGACATGGTCATCTCAGCGGTGGGACAGAAGCCTGATCTGAGTTTCTTGCCTGATGGTTCCGGAATACAAGTATGGCAGGGCGAAAGACTGGTCGTGGATAAGAACACGGCAACTAACATCCCCGGTATCTTTGCCGGGGGTGATATTGTGACAGGCCCTTCCTCGGTTATTGAAGCTGTTGCGGCAGGTAAGAATGCTGCGGTTGCGATTGACTGCTACCTAAGGGGCAAACCCTATCCCGAATTAGACTCTAATAGGGCAATAGCAAGGATGGATGACCCTGTAATGAAATTCCACTTGAGGGAGGTTGAAAAGGAACCCAGGGCAATAATGCCTGTTCTTGATGTCAAAGAGAGAACAAATTGCTTTAGGGAAATCCGGCTGGGCCTTAGCGAAGAGGAAGCTGTAAGGGAAGCGAGGCGGTGTTTGACCTGCAGGATAAGTTCAACGCGGTATTAGGTCGGCAAGCGGCACTGGAGGCCCTTTACTATTGTTATTGTCAAAGATCAACCACTGAAAAGGAGAAACTTAAATGAGCGATGAAACAGAGAAAAAGGTTGTGCGCCACGAATTGGGAAAACCGGAATACAAAACGATTCTTTTTGATCAAGACGAAGAATCACCGTTTGTATGGTATTTAACCTTGAACCGGCCGGAAAAAAATAATGCTATTAGTATCGGGCCAACCGAAATGACCGGCGAAATAAAGAATGCTATGGCGAGAGCGAACCATGATGACAACGTAAAAGTTGTTGTTATTCGGGGCGCAGGGAAAAACTACTGCGCGGGGTTTGACCTCTCGTTCGTGTACAGAGTCTACGGTGGAGAAAAAGGAGCAAAGCCCTCTCAGAGGATGCGGCTTCAGGTGGACCAGGATGAGCTGTATGGGTTCCCGCAGGCTATATTGGATTGTAACAAGGTTGTGATCGTTCAAGTGCATGGCTGGGCCATAGAGGCCGGACTGTATATAGCCAAGTGTGCCGACATTGTGGTAGCTGCAGAAAACGCTAAATTTTCCCAGCGAGGCCAGAGACTCGCGTTCGGCGGTCTTCCGACCTTACCGCTCGAGTTGGTCATGGGCCACACCAAGAAAGTGAATGAGCTTATTTTGACGGGCAGAACCTTCAGCGGGAAAGAAGCGGAGGAGGCCGGCTATGTTACCAAGGCCGTTCCTGAAGAGGACCTGGAGGCTGAGGTACATAACTTGGCTACAGCCATAAGTATCCTCCCTCGCGATGCTATTGTAATGGGCAAAGTGGCCAGGCGCCATATGTTCGATAGGCTTGGGTTGTCCTGTTTGAAAGAGGTTATAACTTATCACACTCTGTCTACCAGTATCGCATATACGCAAGATGAGAAAGATCTCATGTTCATAAAAGACAGGGAAAGCATGGGCGAGAGGGCCGCATTTCATAAGTTGCACGAAAAATATGAAGCTGCGCTTGACAAGACAAAGTACTTTAGAAGTTATGATTCAAGGAAAAAGTGACTAACTGTGGCTGGCACAAGACTTGATGCAAGAAAACAAATGCAATCCATTGAGAATTCTGCCGCTCGCACTTCTTAAGGATTTAGCTTTTGAGGTACAATTATGACGCTTGAGGATAAAGTGGCGATAGTGACCGGCGCGAGCCGTGGTCTAGGAAAAGCAATGGCCATTGAATTGGCAAAAGCCGGGGCCTCTGTGGCAGTTGCTGCACGGACAGTCGAGCCAGGGCAGAGCCCTTTGCCAGGAACAATTCATGAAACGGTAGAGGAAATTCAAAAACAAGGAGGCAAGTCCGTTCCTATCAAGTGTGATGTTACGCGAGAGGATGATGTGGAAGCCCTTGTAGAAAGTGTAAACTCCCGCCTTGGGCCGGTTGATATAATGGTTAACAATGCTGGGGTTACAACTCCAGAACGGTTCCTTGATTTGACGACAAAGAAGTGGGACCTGGTTATGGGGGTAAATCTGAAAGGTACCTTCCTGTGCAGCAAAGCGGTTTTACC
>JAFDIC010000260.1 GCA_019308525.1 Deltaproteobacteria bacterium | reverse complement strand
AGGGCGGCTTTGAAGTTCATGAAGGCCTTTTCACTCATCATCACGGCCTATGATCTGGATGTGGATGTGCGGGAGATCCTCTCACTGATCAACATGGACTTCTTCAACGTGAAGGATTTCCTGGACAGGTATCCCGACTTCTTGAACCTCCTCACGATCTCTTCAACGCCCTCCGTGGAAGGGGCCGCACGCCTGGCCCTGGCAAGGACTGCCCTCATGGGCGCGATTGACGACTACCTGACCGCATCCGACAAGATCCGGAATGATCCCGGCACCGAGTTCGGCGCAGAGGAACTCATTGCCATCGAGCCATGCGATTTGCAGGCCGAGGAATTCTTTCGCCTGAATCTTTCGGGGCTGAGAGATTCTTTGGACCAGGGTACGGCATTTCAATTTGTTGAAGAAGAGGAAACATGGCTTATCACGGATGGGTCAACGGGCAAGAGGCTCGAAGCACATCTATGGGAAAATAACAGCGAAGGCTTTTTTCAGGGCCTTGACGGCTGCGATTTCATAGGCTGTGGCGGTGAAATTGAGTGTGTTGAGATTGATGGTGACCAGATTACTCTTACCCTGTCAAGTTATGGGAGTGAAGTGACCTTTACTGGCACACTCAACCAAGCCGGGGACCAGATTACCAGTGGCTCGTACAGCGGCTGGACCTGGCAGGGAAATGTCTCCGGCTCCTTCACGGCCACGCGAACGAACGTAACCTCGGAAACAACCTCCCTGGACTTGAACCCTCTGTTTGGCAATGGCGCCGGGCCTTACGACCTCCGAGATTTTCTACCCGATTTCAACTGTGATGGTGAGCCAGTCTCCGGAAGCATGGGGCACGGCTTGGGGGACGATCCGACCCTCGGCGGCATTCTCCCCAACATGACCCAGGAGGACTGGGGCCTGGAAGGTATTTCAGCTTCGGGTGAAGTTCTGATCCCTCAGGCAACTATCAACGTCCAGGATAACTCCCTCGCTGACTGGGGCTCGATTGCACCGGTTTTTCAGGACGTAATCGGAGATGAAGATCTGGATTACCAGGGTGGCGACATACAAGACCTTTACCTGGCCAAAGACGACGATTTCCTATATGGCCGTATAACTTTGGCAGACGGACCCCCTAACCAGAACACCCAGTCCAACCCCTGGCAGGCCATGGGTTATTTCGTGCAATTCCAGCCAAGGCCCGCTATGTTCCCGGGAGGCGTTACGGTCCAGGTGGACTTCCTGGACGGAAACTGGCGCATCCAGGTATGGGAGGGGCAGGAAGGTTACCAATCCAACATGCTTGCCACCTATAATACAGGGTATGCACAGGCCGTGGGGAATGACCTGGAATGGAAAGTTCCGCTGGCCGATCTTGGCTCAATTACCGGACGTTTTCTTGCCACCTGGACACAGTGGATACCTTACATGCCGGAACCCATTGATAACAATGAAACCTGCCTCCAAATTGGCCCATTGAGCAGCATCAGCGGCACATTGAATGTACCTGCATATGATGGGACGGGTCCCATCTATATCGGTGTATACCGCGCCGTAAACGGGGAATTCATCAATGATCGCCAGTACCTCCTGGGAATGGAGATCATCGATTCAGGAGACTACACGGCCGGGATGGGCTATATCGTGGGTGGCCTTCCGGTTGGAGAGGAAGTATATGTGGTGGCCATGTGGGATGCGGATTTCAATGGCCTGCGGACCAGAGGTGATTACCTGACCAAGATCGGGCCCTTGACCGTGGCGGGTGATGGTAGCACGGTGGCCAATCTCAAGCCCCGAATCGTATACGCCAGGGATGAAGCTACCCCATATTTCAGGGGATGTAACGTCCAGGCATTGAACACCACTGGAGGTGTTATGACCTCACTGACCGCGTTGGTCGAGGATCCCAATGGCAGCCTCCCTGAAAGCATCGTTTCATTGACCGTCACAGGCCCGGGCGGGTTTAGCTACAGTTTCACCGGTCAGGATTTCATTGGTGCCCCCTTCAATGTATACTGGCACGGGATTCAAGGCCAACCCGGTGTGGGTGAATACACCTTCACGGTTACGGATGACGAGGGGAAGACCGCCACGAGCCACTACTATTTCCCCGGCGGCACGAATATCCCGCTTCCTGATCAATCCACTCTCCAGGCATCCGGAGATCCCTTGCAGCCCACGCTGAGCTGGGCCGCGGTGACCGACTACCAGGGGAACCTCTTTTACCGGGCTCGGATCTTTGATCCCTCTGACTACAGCATCGTCTGGACCTCGGATTTTACCCCGTTCACCGCGGTCCAGGTACCTGGGGGGATCCTCCAACAGGGTGTCCAGTACAAATGGCGGGTGGAGGCCTTTGACAATTATCACTACTTCGCCTCCAATCAGAGAGCAAACTCAGGTATGGCCGACTTTATTATCCACAACAGCACTCCCTATTTCAATTTCGCCACGATATTCCACCGCAAGGACTCAAATGGCGACTGGACCCAGATCGAAGTGAGCGTGGTTGATCCCGACGGGAGCGTCCCCTCTTCTATCAACGCACTTGAAGTGTACGATCCACAGGATAGTCTAGTTTACGCCTTTCAATCATCGGATTACCTGCCGGGTTTTGAGGAGTATTATACAAAACTTTCCGGCATACCTGCTGAGGGCCTTTACAGGTTTGTGGTCACAGATGCCGACAACAATACAAAAACCACTTACGATTATGTCGGCCCTTCCTTTGCTATTCCCCTTGTGGATTCAGCGACTCTTCAGGCCTCGGATGATCCCCTGGCGCCGACCCTGAGCTGGGGCGCACCTGGCAACATGGACAGGCCCATCTATTACCGGGCGATCGTCGAAGACACGCAAGGGAACAGGATTTGGGCCTCAGACAGGATACACACCACCTCGGTCCAGGTCCCGGCAGGGAAGTTACAGTCGGGGGGCTCTTACCAGTGGTACGTCCGCACCATTGACGATTCCTACTGGATCCACTTCAACAACCAGGGTCGGTCAGGAAAGGTTGGCTTGGTGATCGATAATAACACGCCCTATTTCAACTGGGCCGCTGTTTACAAGCGCCACGAGCCCGATGGTGTTTACACCGCCTTTCACGCGGGCGTGGTGGATCCCGACGGGACCTTGCCCGGGAGTCTCCAATCCCTGGAGGTGACGGATCCGAACAACAACACCCATGATCTCCTTTCCAACGCATCTTTCGACTCTGGCGATTCGAGTTTTTTCCTCAAGGTCCCGGATGCCCCTGCCCTCGGTTTGTATACCTTCACCGTTACGGATGATGAAGGCAAGACCGTGACCACCCATGAATGGGTAGGGGCTGGCGAGGATGTACCCCTGGTTGAGCAGACAAGTATTTCAATCACCGGAGATCCCCTCGCCCCCACAGTGAGCTGGAGCGGGATTTCCGGGTACCAGGGGAATCTCTATTATCGAATATGGATAAGTGATACCGAGGGCAATCTTGTGTACCGGAGCAAGAGAGAGCCGTATACTGCCCAAGACATCCCTGAGGGGAAACTTGAACCAGGCAAGACCTATCTCGCCCGTGCAGAGGCCCAGGACCACAGGTATTGGACCGTTTACAACGCGTGCTCCAACTCGGACTGGGCGATGTGGTCCACGGAAGGCGCGGCCAGGCCAGGGCTGACGGGTGGTCTCGACTGGCTGGCAGAGCAACAAAATCAGGACGGTTCCTGGGGAACACAATACGCGCTGGCCAAGACGGCCCTTGCCGTGCTCGCCTTTGAAAAGCATGCCAGGGACCAGGGCATCTCCCCCCTCGATCCTGTCTACCAGTACCAGGCGAACGTCATGAACGGCCTCAACTATATTTTTGCCAATGCCTATACTGCACAAGTCAGCCCGCAGCCGGCGGGCAACCCGGATGGCGATGGTGACGGCATTGGGGTTTATTTTGCCGTGTCTGAAGACCCTGATCACACCACTTATTATACGGCCATCGCGGCCATGGCCGTTGCCGCGAGTGGCGAACCCAATGTCCTGATGAACGCCACGGGGAGCCCAGTAGACGGATGGACCCATGCCCAGGTGATCCAGGGCGTGGTGGACTACCTGGCCTGGGGGCAGACTGATTCGGGTCCCGGCAGAGGTGGGTGGAACTATGGACCCACAAGCAACGAACCATGGCAAACACGGAGCGACCAGTCCAACACCGGGTATGTCACCCTGGCCCTTGCTTACGCCGAGGCCGCCCCTCCCGATGGAATGGGAATTGCTATACCCGGGTTTGTGCGGAGCGAGCTCGAGTACTGGATCACCGCCATCCAGGACCCCGTGAATGGCGACTCGAACGACGGAGGCTCCCACTATGAGCATTCCACGGATGATGTGGGAGCCAATGCCCTCAGGACCGGCAACCTGCTCCAGCAAATGGCCTTCGTGGGTGACACCGCCGCGAGCCAGCGTGTGAAGGACGCGGTTGATTACGTCGTGAGAAACTGGAACGGTTGGGAGTTAGGTGGATTCCCGATCTGCTACCAGAGCGCCTACACGACCATGAAGGGTCTGGAGGCCCTAGGTGTCGAGACCATAGATTCCATCAACTGGTTCCAGGAACTGAGCGATCGGATTCTCTCGCAACAGTCCCAGGATGGGTCGTGGCCCATGGGCTGCTTTGACGATGGTGACGGGATCCTCTCCACGGCCTGGGCGATTTTATCCCTCCAAAAGGCCGTGGCCCACACGGAAGAAAATCCGGATCTTGAGATTATCAACCTCCAGGTATCAGAGGACACGGGCACCTACACGGTCTCCTTCACGGTGAAGAACAGGGGCAATCTATCGGCAGGCGGTGGCCATGTGGTCGGCCTGAAGGTGGACGGGACTCAGGTGGATCAGGTCACCGTCAGCTCAGAGCTTGCCCCGGGCGAGACATGGAGCGGGAGCTTTACGCCACGGGCGGTCAGCGGCATCAGGGACGCGGTCCAGGTATGCGCCGATGCCACGGCCGTCATCGCCGAGCTCAATGAGGACAACAACTGTTCAGCCCTGTTCTGGCCTCCGCTGGCGGACATCGACGGTGACCGGAGCGTAACCCTGGCCGACGCCATCCTGGCCCTCCAGGTATGTGCAGGCTTGAGCCCTGCTGGCGTCCAGTTGAGCGGCGATGTCAACGGAGACGATAATATCGGCCTTGAGGAGGCAATTTACGCTATCCAGTCCGTGGCAGGCCTTAGGTAGGTCCGGTAAAACCGGCTTCCTTTTACAATTTCGTGGATTCATCAAGGCCGACTTTCGAAGAGGGCGCTGGGATCATTCTTTCCAGTCGGCTGAAATCAAATACCGGATTCAGGCAACCGTGTTGTCGTCCTTTACATGTTACCCTTTTCGGAAGCAATGATTGTTTAGGGACATGGAGGAGGGCCATGTGGTTCAGCGGAGGATTTGTTCTTCTCAGGGCAGTCTTTCTTGTCCTGGGAGCGATCAGCATCTTGCTGGCGTGTGAAGAGATGACCCTGGCCCAGGATAAGCGGCCGGGAGTGGATTGCGGGTGTGAGTTGATCGGCGCTTATCAAGTGCCTTCAAAGGGTGTTCAACCAGCCTACACGGTGACTTCGGAAACTGAAGGCACATCGCCCCAGGGGAATTACAGATACGTGGTGGGGACCACTGGGAGCCAGGTTACCCTGGTGGTCTATACATCGGAGAACCAGGAAGTACTCAACGAAACTTTTACCCCTTCAGGCAGCGCCTACTGGGGGTTTGGCCCTCATGATGGGGCATTCGTTTACCATTTCATGGACTCAAGCGGTTACGAACACGTAAAGCTTTTTAGGCTTAAAGACAGCGTTCAACCCCTTCCTGTTGCCGGTTACAGGACTGGCAGTTCTGTTCACTACTTTTCTCGGCGGGGGAGGTATTTTTTTTACGGGGGAAAGATCGATATCGAGACCGTGAAAATAGTCCTGGTGGATACGTGGGCATCAGACACCTATAC
>JAFDIC010000259.1 GCA_019308525.1 Deltaproteobacteria bacterium | reverse complement strand
GGCTTTATGGAAGTCAGGCGCCTGTCCTTGACAAAGTTGCAAAAGGAACACTTATAAGGACATCCTATGCTCGCCTGCAACGGTACCACCCCGGATTTGAAGACACGATCGGGCAGAACCTTCCAGTCGATTCCATAGTCTTCGGAGAGATCGTCTATCCTTGGTGCAAATTCATACTGTTTTCCTACAAGTCTAGCTGTATTGGGCAAATCATCAACAGGTTTCCCGGCCCTCATCCTCTTGAGCATGTCCGCAAGGATCTGTTCTCCCCTCAGGCTGATGACATAATGATCAATGGCAGGTTCGCCGTGGGTCGAGAGGAACAGGAAATCTTCCTTTGGCGATTCAGTGTCGTAACTTTCTTCATCCGCGCGCTGAACTAACAGATAAGACAGATAGACCAGTGGTCCTCCCGCGATGATATATACATCAGGTGTCATGTCCCTGATCCTATCTACGAGCCTTTGAAGAGGCTTCTTGCCGGGTATGAACGTTGTTGAAATGACAACGGCCAGGGGCGTCTGTTCAATAAGCTCTTGGAAGAAGTGGGACTCATTGAAAAAGCTGTTGACGACCTCAACTTCAAACCCCTTGCTCGTCAAATAGCTGTGCAGATATAGACCATTTAGCTTGGGAGCGGACTCCCAGCTCATTTGGCCATCCCCTCTAACAGGTTCAAGGATTTGCCCATGGTTGCTTACATAATTTGAAATTGATTGGATGGTGGCAGCTCTACCGTCGATCGTGAGACGCAGTGGATTACTCCCAGATAGGCTGTCTGTCCCTGTATCTGAGATAATGATAGCATCAAGGCCCAAATTCGATTCTCCTGGATTTTGAAGCGGAAAATGAATGTTGCCATAATAAATCAGCAAGCAAAGCGACAGCTTGTACACTACCTGGGAGTGGCAAGTTAGTCAAGGCTATTGTACGCCCCAATTGTGCTCAAACCTGCAATTGGTTGGATGAGTAGATAAGCTGAATCAAGATGGAGAGAAGGGGGGAGAGAAAGCCTTCGAGAATATTGAGCACCATAAAAGACAACCCACCGGCAAGAGGCTAAAAGTGGAGACCTGGAGGCACAGCGCGTTTTTTCGAATCTCGCATGGCGGATGGGGGTTATA
The DNA here is from genome assembly GCA_019308525.1 of Deltaproteobacteria bacterium. Next base: position 4,845 of record JAFDIC010000259.1, on the reverse strand, counting down.
AGTGGAAATATGAGGCCGATCAAGACAACATATGTACGCAAGAGGATTGGGAAGCAAGAGAACTAAGGATCCACCATGATCGACAACAGCCGCCCCAAGATCCCGTGATATGTAGAAAGTACGAACATATCATGCTTCCTGCTATCACTTCCTTCCTATTTGCTGTAATACACGGATGGCTTGGTGCCGTATTCAGGGCGCAGGGGTTCGGCCTGAAGTTTCCTTATCAAAATGGAGACTTCGTTGGTGGGATCGTCCAGGTCCCCGAAATACCTCGCCTTTGCCGGGCACGCTATGACGCAGGCTGGTGTCGCTTCTCGATCTATCCCGGGTGTCAGTCCGTGCTCGATTCCCTGGTCGATTCTTTCCATGCAAAAGTTGCATTTTGTAACCGTTCCTGTTTGAAGGGGATAGAGGCTTTGAGCGAGTTTCTCAAATTCCGTTAGGCCCTGGCCCGGATAGTATTCCTTTCTGCTGCTATAGTAAGAGCGTACCTGGTAAGGGCATGCCACGAGGCAGTAACGACATCCGAGGCACTTATCGGCGTCAACCCAGACGATGCCGTCATCGCGCTTCTGTGTGGCATTGGTTGGACACACGTCCACACAGGCTGCCTCTTCACAGTGATTACACAGGACCGGAGATGCAAGTTTTGTTGCTGCCGGGTATTTGCCTTCCTCGGAGATCAATACCCTGTTCCAAAGGATTCCGGCCGGCAGAAAGTGCTCCTGCTTGCACTTCACCACACAGGCATGGCAACCGACACACTTGGCCAGGTTTATCAGCATGCCCCATCTCATTCTGTTGCCTCCATCTTGTACGCCTTGGCCCTGGCAGTTATTTCAAGAGTGCCCGTTACAGGACAAACGTAATCTTGATCGATCCTGAGCAATATATTTGGGTTTACACCCTTTCCCCGGGCAAGGGGCCTGCCCTTGGCCCAGCTCCCCAGTCCGGTCATGGCCACCACCCTGGGATGTATCAACTGGGTTAATTTGACCCTTCCAGTGATCCTGTCTCCCCAGCGATTTTCCAGGCAGATGGTATCACCGTCTTTTATGCCCCTTTCTTCAGCGGTTTCCTGGTTCATGATGATATTGAGGCTGAAGGGGTCTAATTGAGCCACCTCGTTTATGTAGGGATTTTGCATGCTGAACCTGTACGTGGAGATCGGGTCCCTCGGGGAGATGGCGAAGAGGTCATATTCCGGATCACCTTTTTTGTGGATAATAGAGGGGAAATACCTTATCGCCCCGGAGTAATGCTCCCAGTCCATATGAAATCCTGCCTTCTCCGCCCTGACGCCTATCTCTTCTCGATCTTCCAGCAGGCTTTCAAAATAGACAGGTATGCGGGCATCAACAAACCATCGCCAGTAACATTCCTCGGTTTTTTTCTCCCAGGTGATGAATCCATTGTCCCGGAGCCATGCAAGGCCCCTCACTTCCCCGAAATTGTATTTCAATGTCCTGTCCGCAAGTTCGATGTTGGAGATCCTATCACCAGGCCCTATTATGGAATGCCCTTCATCCTCACGAGCTTCCGTGTCGGGCTGCTCCCAGATGGCCTTTTTGACCGCATAGTAGTTTTCGAGAAAGGAATTGTACGCCGGCCTTATCTCCAGCATATCTGCAAGATCAAAAAGGATATCCTGTACGTTCCTGGCCTCGCCCCTGGGTTCCGTGACCGGCATCCTCATGTGGAAGCACCATTTGTCCAATCCCGCAGGATAGCAATAATGAATTCCGAAAGAGCTGGCCACGTCCAGGCTCTCAAGGTAATGGACCTCAGGCAAGACGATGTCGCAGAAGCCCTCGGTTGTCTCATTATGAAATGGCTGAATTGCAAAGGCAAAGGGGAATTTTTTCAAGAAGCCCTCTACCGGCCCGGGGTTGTGCATGTTCATTACCACGTTGCCGCCGTATGCAAAAAAGACCTGGGGTTCAAAGGGTCGTTCGGCCCTCGTCCAGAGTTCGTCCCACTCCTCGGTATAGACATGGCCCCTGGTTGCCGAGCCATGGGAGAAGATATCACTGAAATTAATGGATTCTCCTGGACCGCTCACTTCACGGGGGGGCCATGGTGTCCTTGAGTGCCAGAATCCTGGGGTCAACATCCCATCATATCCTCCATAGGGAGAGAACTTGAAGCGACCCGTTTCTTCAAACCCGAGGCTCCTTACTGCCCCAGAGCCTAGCAGGCCGCCACAGACGTCCTGGTTGCCGAGCAGATTGTTTATCAGTTGCATAGCCGCATAGGTGTGAAAACCGTTTTGGTGGGTCTCGAGCCCCCTGTACCCTACCACGCAAGCGGGCCTGTATGGGACCTTTATGCCCTTTATTTCAATATTGCTGCCTATCCTGGCCTCGTCGACCAGCTCCCCTGCCAACCGCCTTATCGTTTCCGCCGGTACGGTGCTTATCTCCGATGCCCAGTCCGGGGTGTACTGTTTGAGGCCTTTCGTGACAAGTGCAAATGCCGGCCGGCATTTTGCCCCATAGACCTCGTACTCACCTTCAATGGCCGGTAGAGACAAGGTCTTGTCATCATAAGGCTTGACCCGCCCATCCGCTTCATCAAAGAGCAGGGGTTTCTTGCTTTCCTTTTCCCTGGCATACAGGCCATCGGGCGTTACAAGGTAGGGACCGTTGGTCTTGTGCCTGATGAACTCCTGGTCATAAATCTCGATCTCATTCACGATGAGGTTGGCCATGGCCAGGAAGACCGCTATGTCGGTCCCAGGGAGAATGGGAATCCACTCGTCACCCTTGGCAGCGGCCCTGTATCCTATGGGATCGATGACCTTCATCTTCATGCCCCTCGCCCTGGCCGCAGCCATCATGTGGATGCTTTCAGCGGAATGCCTGCCTCCTCCTACTCCTTCGTTACCCCCACAGCGAAGCACGTAATTGCAGAACCTGTAATCCGGGAACACATCCCAGGCGGCCTCCATCTGCGCATCTATATGGTGGGTGGCAGCCCCACAATGGGGCCCTGGCCCACCCGTGCAATAGCTATTGGTCCCGTAAGCCACGAAGAAACCTGCAACCGTTATCATGCTCTTCATCCCCCCCGTAGGCCCAGGTGTGTGGGTCCAGACCAGAGACCGGGGATCTCTCTCTCGTGCTTCAATTAGTTTCTCCGCAACCAGGTCCAGGGCCTCTTTCCAGGTGATTCGTTCCCACCCCGGATCCTCATGCAGCCCCTTGTTGGGGTTGGTCCTCCTGACGGGATAGAGGATCCTGTTTGGGTCATGCCAGTCCAGAATACCCGCGATCCCCTTGGCACAGATTCCTCCCCGCGCCCCGGCATCGCTATCGGGTATGCCTTCCGCGGCAACAGGCTTGCCGTCCACCACCTTTACCCGGATGGCACACTGCTCGTAACAAAGGGAGCACATGGTAGATACCCAGTACTCCTTTTGCCTGTCTCTTTCTCCAAAGACTTGCCTGTAGTTTTCCCTGTCTCTCTCAATAATGGTGTCCACGCTTACCTCCGGTCCTTTCCTCTCATATCGATCAAGGAAAGTCAACGTTGAATCACTTGTTCTTTGCCACTCGTCATTGATGCATCACACTCCTTGTTTCGGGGGAGCTGCCTCAGCAACTTGCCTCCAACCTCAGACCTCAAACTTCTCGTTTCACTCCTTGTTCTAAGTCCTAATAGAAGCACCTCATCAACTGCTTACTTCTCCTTTTTCGCTTTTATCCGTTTGGATTGCCATTTCAGGAGAATTATTCCGTCAACTTGTCACGCGTTCCTCGTCCCTCGTCACCCGCTGCAATCCTTGTTTTGGTGGAACCGTCTCATCAACGGTATTTGGCCCGGATTTTCCCTGGTTTTGAGATGTTATCTTTTTTTGAAAGGCCGATATTTGCCTGTTTTCTGCTTCGATGCCGCTCTTCTTATCCATTTTCCTAAGACCGGAGTTATATTATCTCATTAATATTCTGACAAAAAACCCCTTAAATGCTCTTTTCGCAGATATTTCTGTAGCAGCAATCACTGCACCGCTGCCTGTAACAGGTCGGATTTGGATACCGGCACCCCTGTATGACATCCAAAATCCCCCTGACTATTTCATCAAGGGTATCAAAATCCTGTTCATAAATCGGTATTTCAATGAGTTTGTTCCTGCTCCTGGTGTAAATAATGAATCCGCGCGTAACAGGAACTCTGAAATTGTCTTTTATGAGCTGCGCGTAGAAGATCAGTTGAAACCTATGGTTTTTGAATGTCCTATCTTTATACTCAGCATACTTGTAATCAAGGGGTGCGGCGCTTCCGTCATTGAGAAACAACACTTCATCAACTATGCCCCGTATACCTAAAGGACTTGACAGGTATACATCCAGTTTTTTCTCTTTGACTCCAAGCTTTCTCCTGAGATATGCCGGATTCATCTTCCTTGCTCTTTCATGTATGGCCCTTCCCTTCTCCACCTTGAACCGCTTTTCTTCATGTTGGGGTATGTCCAGCACATATTCAAAATAGGTGAACCTGGGGCAGTAAAGGTACTCAAAGAGATGACTGGCCGTAATTGAGTAGTTCGATTCGGTCTCCACATTGTTTTCCATGGAAGAGTTCATGCTCATGAATATCCTCTGACTACGTGACCTCTGCACGGTGCATGCAAACGCACACCGAGGCCCTGCTCGAAAAGCTCCAGGTTATCAACAAAGAAAGGTTTAATTGAACATTGAAATCCATGCCCTCTGGGCATGGTCAGAGTGTGCGCCTGGCATGACGCAGACGCCGTTCTTCTGGCCGGAAGGCTGGAAGTAAAATCGCCCGCCGTTACCGGACGGAAGGGCAACGCCAACAAGGCAAGGGCAGGTTCCAGAA
>JAFDIC010000258.1 GCA_019308525.1 Deltaproteobacteria bacterium | reverse complement strand
GGCTATCACACTTCCATTCCTCTCCTTGGCGATTTCCGTCTCCACACGATCCCTTATCACCTGACCTGATTGCCTCGTGACAAGATCACTCGAGCCATTCTTCAGCTCCTCTTTAAGTAGTCTATGAAGATCGCATTTGACCATCTCTACCCTTTGCAGGTCGATCTATTGCCAGAAAGAAGAATGCCGGCAAATCTCATAAATGTTTAGCTTGCAACTGCTCAGCAATGAAGTTATGAACCATCATCCCGCATTTCTCACAAAGCACGGTTATCCACGGTTCTATCTCATCAGGATAAAAACCGAGATCACTCTTAGCGTCCTCGAAATTTTCGATGCTGCCCACCACTGTTGCATACGCCTTTTTGCCCTCTTGCAATTCTCTAAAGCATCCCGTGCATTTCATAGACACCTCTTTCTAAATCGCGTGACATCTATTGTGTTGGTAGTATATATGAGTTTAATAGACTGCTCCTCGAAGCTTAAGTAGACATCTATGCTATCCTGCTTAAATCTTGCGGGATCACGGATGACATCTTGAATCTCCTTAAAAGGGATAAACAAGATCCCGTCTCGCGGCACCAGCAGAACTCCTTCCCCTTTTTCTACCATATTCTTGAACCTACCACGAATCGTGATCTGCCAGCCCTTCTTCTTGGGGCTGCCGGGCCGGATAAATGTTTTGACACCATCAATAATGGCTTCCTTTGCGCTCCATTCCTCGATTCGTTTTCCCATCTTCCCAAGCAATTTTCTTAGCTCGTCTATCTGAATTTGTTCCTGTCCCACATCAGGTAACAATCTGGTTATAACGTTTTCTTTTTGAAGCAGAACGTTTAGTTCCTTTACGAGGCCATCAAAGGCTGTCTTTTGAATGGATGTGAGTTGTTGTTCCGAGCCCTGGGAAACTACCTTATAGTTGTTTTGCTTGAAAAGTCTAATCAGATAGTCTTCAAGGGCTCTTCTGACCACGATGTCGTTGAACTCAGACTGTGTGGCGGGCCTTCCGTCGTTTATTATCAGGACACGCTGCCAATTCCTTATTTTTTGGTCGGGAGAACTAATGTGCGTCTTTGTTCTGGAATAGACACACTTTGCTTCACCAACATAAACCTTCTTCCCTTCAAACAGGATATAGATGCTGGGAAATTCTAGTTCCCCCCATTCATTTCGATCTATTTTTTCAAGTGGCTTCAGTGACCGGTCAAGGAGCCATGCCCGTAACAAGAAAGTAGTTTTTGACCTGATAATGCCGTTGGAATTCTTGGGGATTTGGATATATCCTATTTGTTGCTCACACATTTATTCCCCCGTCCCTTCCTCAGTGTCAAAATAGTTTCTCGTAGGCGATAGCTCCTTACTTGACCGGAACGCCTGTTTCTGGCCTTCTCAATTCTTTCTATAGTAAGCCCGAGCTCTTTCCCCATTCTTGCCAGAAGCAAATCAGTAGGGACATAGACATCTGCAATTAAGCTGTCGCCTACCACCAGAATAAAACGCCCTTTCGGTTTGAGGGATTGAACGACGTTTTTCATAACCCTGTACATATCATCAAAGTATTTGTGTACTATATGGGGCATATCCTTTCTTCTATAGTTCCCTCTTCTTTCTATGTTCTCTGCAATACTTGACTTTATCTCATCCAGCCAGTCGTTTGTATACTTATGATCAGATTGAGCAAACATCCGAATCAAACCCTTTGAAACGTTGTCACACACGACCATACTATCTTTGATTTTCTTTGCCTCCTTTGACCCCTTCGTAAAGCCGAGCCAGGCCATCTCAACTTTATAATTCATTACATAGTCCAAGCCATTCATATATGGAGGAGAGGTGATAATGAGGTCAAATTTTCTCTTGTGTTTATACTCCATTGCATTGGCAAGGATCGTTTTGCTTTCTAAGAAAATGTTCCTTTTGAATCCGCCCTGAAGAACCACCAAATCCTCGCAAATATGCTTGACTTTTCTCTCCATCAATTTCCACGGGGACTCAGCTGGAACTTTCTTGTCCTTTGCATATCCAAGACAAGGACTTCTTTTCAGGTTACTGCAATCGATTAGTATGGAAGAAAAAGCTAGCAGAATAAGCCTTTTTGCCTTTTCTTGTCTGTCCGTCTCTGATGGAAGGCTGTCAATACCGCCTTTGAGGAATTCCAGATTTGTTAAGACTCCCTTATCGAATTGTCTCTCGGATTTAAGGAATTCCGGGGCAGCAGCTCTTGAGGCTCTTGGAATGGATAAAAAGAATTCCCAAAGAAACTCTGGATCAACATCCCACGAATTCACTTTTGTGTCGGCGATGAATTGAAGCAGCGGGTTTAGTTCAGTCCCTATAGACCTGTAGCCATTCAATTTCGCTTGGACAAGCACTGTCCCACAACCAGCGAAAGGATCAAGAACAACGGGGGACATGTAATCGTCTCGGTAGCGTTCAAGCATTGATTGAACAAACGACGCGGAAAAACCCTGAATATATGGGGCCCACCTGTGAACGTGTTCCCCAAAATTTGACGTGAATTGTATGGGCAATCGCTTTTCCACTATCTCAGTGCCCAAGTCTTTGAGATAAGGCTTTGCGTCAATGTCACTCGACCCACCAGATTTGGGAGAGGAAATTATATTTTTTCGTCTGACGTCCATCTCGTCCCACGACCCGAATGGGAGTGTCAACTGAATGTTACTCTCCACAGATTCCTTTCCGTTGTGGAGACTTTCTCCTTTCATCATACCCCACTACCGTTCCTCATCTCAGAAGTCGTTCTGAGAAAGAGAACTTCAATTGAATCAATTGAATCATCTGATAAATTGATTGTCAAGAAAAAAATCCAAGAGAATCAAATTTCCGGAAGTAAGATATTGATCTGGGCGCCAGGAAAAGGTCTCAATTTATCCTCTCTGTTCTTGCCCCAGGCCCATTCAGGTATGATAGATAACTTTGCGGTCCCGGATCGAATGGAAAGTTTTCCCCTCCATTGATTGACAAACCGCCTAACAGCAGCCAATCCATGTCCCCTTCCTTCGTCTGCATATCGTGATGCCCCGTAAAGCAATGCTTTTTCAATGGATTGAAGATCGCTCCTCAAGTCAAATCGTTGTGATAAAGACTCTCTGAACCCTATGCCCGTGTCCATAACAGCAATCTTGACCACGTTTTTCCCCATACCCTGAAAACGGTATTTCTGTATCCCTACGAATCCCATATCCCCACTGTGTTCAATGATATTCTGGCACACCTCGGAGAGGGATACTATGAAGCGGTCTATAGCCCTTTCGTCATAACGGAGGTGCTTCGCGAGTATCGCATGGGCACGCTGTTTTACTTTTCCCACTATGAAATGAATATCATCCGACTTTTCAACTGGCGTAATCTCAAGTAAGACGTCCGAATGGGGATTTCTCAAATATCCTTCTGCCTTCAATGCTTCGAAAGGCTCAAGCCTGAAATATTTCTTAGCAAAGCGAAAGAAGTCCATTCTTTCCATGTACTTGAGGACTTCTTCCGATTCAGGAAGAAAGAGACCTTTTCCTCTGTCCTCTCGCCCATGTACTTGCCCAATGACAAGAAGTCCAACCATCCCAAAAGGGTCTATGAAAGCAACATCCTTGAGGTCGATTGCCCGGGCGGTTTCGAGGTCGCTCAGGACCTGTTCAAAGGTCTCTTCTGTTATCTGGGTTATTCTCTTCAGGTCAGAAATACCCTATCCTGTGTTTGGAAAAACCATAGGGAACCCTGTCTCTTGAGTCAAGCGTAAAGTCCCATCATGTGGAAGTGGTCCTTCCTCTGGGTCTCGGATCGGGCTGATGAAGCAAAGGCCCTCATATTCTTGGAAATGAAGCTGTGAGGGCACTTGTTGGTGCGGGGCTACCAGTCAAATCGCCCCTGCTGAAGAAGAATCGGGCCTCTTGGAAGACAAGCCTTATGGTATTGAATTCACAGCAAATTGTCCGGGTGTTACGGAAGGAACGGAAAAGGATAAACTTCTCCTCGGTGCTGCGTGCCACGCAGCCAAGTGGCGTGAAAAAAGGTAGAGACAACTGGAAAAGAACCGCCCAAGCCGGCGTTTGCTCTAATTGTAGTCAGTCAACCCGCTTCCTGCTTGTAATAGACAGGTCTTTCCGTGGAATCCATAAAACCCCTCTTTTGATGGGTGATCTTAGGGTTTTTTGAGCCAAAGAAATCTACGAGATACCTATAGGCCTTTCGGTGATCCATCATATCCCCACAGGTTTCAAAGGTCACGGCCGCAAAATCATACTCCGGCCACGTGTGAACTGCGAGGTGCGATTCTGCTATGGTAACGGTCCCGCTCACCCCCCATGGCTTGAATGAGTGAAAAGACTCCCCAATGATTTCCGCGCCCATAAGCTTCGCAGCCCTCAACATCCCGTCCCTGATCTGGCCCACGTCGAGAAGCTTCTCTCGCTCACACTCATAGAGGTCTATGAGGACAAGGTCAAGTAAGGAATACAATTTCCTCACCCCCTTTCTATTTTAGATTAAGTCTTGAAGTTCCCAACCCCTTTCTATATCAATTTTGATGCTTGATCTTCTTAACAGCACACAGTCTTCCGCTAAGGTAATGCGGGCGGAGTATATGTCAATATCAGCGGGAGGTCAAGCCCCCTTTTGACACCCTATATAGTAATCTTTCTTATATCATCCTTGAAAGGCGGTCTGATAACACCCTTTTCCGTTACAATCGCAGTCACGTATCCGGCCGGAGTAATATCAAAGGCCGGATTCAAGGCCCTGACCCCTTTCGGCCCTATCCTTCGCTTCCCAAAGTGGCTGACTTCCCTTGGGTCCCTTTCCTCCACCGGAATCTGATCGCCGGATTCAACATCAAGGTCAATGGTCGAGATAGGGGCGGCCACATAGAAGGGAACCCGATTCTCCTTTGCCAGGACGGCAAGCTGGTAGGTGCCTATCTTGTTTGCGACGTCACCGTTGGCAGCGATCCTGTCCGCTCCCGTGATTACAAGGTCTACCTTCCCTGCCTGCATGAGATATCCTGCCGCACTGTCCACGATTACCCGGACAGGAATTCCGTCCTCCATCAGCTCGAATGCGGTCAAACGAAGGCCCTGAAGCCATGGCCTGGTTTCGTCCGCAATGACGCTCACGGATTTGCCTGCCTCCTTGGCCGCCCTGATAACCCCGAGGGCGGTCCCATAACCTCCCGTTGCGAGGGATCCTGCATTGCAGTGGGTAAGAATGGTCGCAGCCTTTGGAATGAGCTTAGCACCGTTCTTACCGATCCTTTTATTTATTTCAATATCTTCGGCCAGGATCGATTCACCCTCTTCTTCCAGTCTATTCTTGATCGCCTCAACGGGGTGCTGTGACATCTCATCCACTATCCTGCTCATTCTCTCTACCGCCCATCGCAGGTTCACGGCCGTAGGCCTGGCCTTGAGCATTTCTACTGCCATCCGCTGGAACTTTGCCCTGAACCTGGAGTAAGACTCAGTCCTTATTGAGTACGCACCGAGTACCATACCCATAGCGGAAGCGATGCCTATTGCCGGAGCGCCCCTGATCACCATCTTTTCTATGGCCCGGACGACGTCCTTGTACCCTTTGCAGGTATACCATTCCACCTTGTGAGGCAGCTTTCGCTGGTCAATCATCTTTACCCTGTTGTCCTGCCACTGGATGGTCGGTACCATTGCTCCCTCGGTCTGATACTCTCGGGCCGCCCTTTGACCTTCGTCCCGCTGTTTTCCTTCAATTGATTCTCTCTCGCCACCCGTGGAGATCTTCTTTTTCCCCGTACTGAATCGCCACTATCTCTTTGTAGAGTCTCTGGGAAAGCTCCCCCATCTTCCCCCCTGCCACGATGTAATCCTTGTCTTTGTAAGTTATCTGTCCCACGGGCGATATCACAGCGGCAGTACCCGTGCCAAAGGCCTCCTTGAGACTTCCGTCCTCGGCCCCATTGACCACCTCATCGATGCTCAAGGATCTTTCCGACACCTTGACGCCCCAGTCTCTGAGGAGAGTGATCACCGAATCCCTCGTAATGCCCGGCAGGATACTCCCCGTCAGGGGCGCCGTGATCACTTCTTCGCCTATCCTGAAGAACATATTCATCGTTCCCACTTCTTCCACGTACTTTCTCTCGGCCGCATCCAGCCAAAGAACCTGGGTGAAACCCTTTTTCTTTGCTTCTTCCGCCGCCAGGAGGCTGGCCGCGTAATTTCCCGCAGTCTTGACTTCCCCCGTGCCTCCTACCGCTGCCCGCACATACCTATCCTCCACGTAGATCTTTACCGGGTTCAATCCCTCCTTGTAGTAGGCCCCTACCGGGAGCACGATGATAAAAAAGAGATATTCCTCCGAAGGCCTTACGCCCAGGTGGGGCTCCGTGGCAAGCATACATCGACCCCCGGCATGCAGACCCTTGCCGCCGACCTGTTGAGCCGCTCGAAGTTGTCCCTTGCCCGGAAAAGGTATATTCCTCCGTCCTTGCCCCGGTAGGCCTTCAGGCCCTCGAATATCTCCTGGCCGTAATGGAGGGCCATGGCCGCCGGGTCAAGGCAGAGATCTCCGTAAGGCTCAATTCTGGGGTCAAACCACCCCTTTCCCCCTTCATAGTTCATCAGGAACATGTGGTCCGTGAAGATGTCCCCGAAACCCAGCTTAGATTCATCACTGGGTTTGGGTTTCAATTGGTCCTTTTCCACGGTCTTGCATTTGATCTCCATAGCTTACTCCTTCCGGCCTGTGCTGAAATTGGCCTCTCTTATAGCACAATACCTGCTTCGTAACAACAGGCGGGCTGATCCTCAATAGTGTATCCCGGGTTCGCCCACGCCCCTTTTTCCCAGGCTTTGGGGACTCGTAATGATGTGCTTTCAACAGCCTGTACCAGTGCCCAGGATTGCCCTGAAGGATAGGGGCCTCAACACGCCGTCCCTGGGATCCAGGCCCGTCATAAAAGTGCCAAGACTGACCAAATTCACCCCTACCGGTCAATTAAGGTATGGTTCCCACTGCCTCAAGGTTTCGAGGATATATCCCGGAGGGAGCCCTTTGACAATACGGTTATGCCCTGGCAACAGGATATCCACCTCCAGTTGAGCCAATCGCTTCAGGGACTCCTTGAGCACTGAGCCATCCGCGTTGTGAAGATCGAACCGGCCGATGGCGTAATCAGCATAGACCACATCTCCAGGGATGAGTATTTTCCCCTGGCGATTGTAAAGGGCAATGCTGCCGCAGGAATGGCCGGGCACGTGCAAGACCTCCCAGGACATGCCTCCGATTTCAAGAATCTCCCCGTCTTCAAGCTTCCTGTCCACCTCAATACGGAAATCTCCCGGCTTGAGGCCGTACTGGGCTTCGCACATGCCCCGGAACATGTCCATGCCATAGACGGTTCGTTCGTCCCCCTCTTCAAGGGGGTCGGCCTCATCCCTGTGAATCCAGACTTCCACCCAGGGCATGCGGGATCTTATTTCCCGCAGGCACCCGATGTGATCCATGTGGGTATGGGTCATTATCACCCGCCTTATGTCCTCTTTCTCCACCCCCAGCCCCTCTAGAGACTTTACCTTGTAATCGCCCTTACCTACCAGGCCGACGTCCACTATTGAAAGATCCTTGGAGGCAGGTTCACCGATTATGTAAACGTGAGAGTCGGGAATCGCTTCATCCCGGCCAGCTATAAAATAAACCCCCTCTGCAATTTTAGTCATAAAGATTCCTTTCTACTGTTCTATTCTTGAATTCAACTCGGACCTCTATTACCCTAATTCCTGCGCAATAGCAACCAGAGTCCTCCCTCTTCAATGATCTCCCAGCCATTTCCAATTTCGGAATCAGCTATCATCTCCTCGAGTCTATCTCGGCCAATCCATTTCTTGCCCAGCCGGTAATTCAGTTCCTTGGACTCCCTTGCGATCTTTTGGATCTCCCCTTCGGGGGTAAGAGGTCCGTAACCGCCTCCCAAGAGGGCCACGCTACCTGCTCTCAAGACCCTGTAAGCCTCCCGGAGAATTTCAGGGGTTAGAAAGAAAAAGGCCCCCCTGGATATGACCATATCCAGGGATTGAGATGGAAAGGGCAGTCTGTGCATGGCCCCTGCAATGCAGTTTATGCCCTCGCGGAATTGATTTCGAATTCCTGTAATCACTTCCTTCTCAGGCGTCACGCACATCGTTTTCATGCCTTCAAGGCGGTCCAGCACTGCGTCACTTATCCCTCCTGAAAATGGTCCCAGCTCCAGAATCCAGCCCCCCTCCTTTTTCCACCACAGGCAAACCCATTCAGCCAGGTAAGGATATATGGGACGCCAGAGGCTATTCAACCGGTTTATGAGTCGTTGCTCCATCCCTTCCATTGCCCATCTAAGTGCTTTGTTTCGTAACCTTCTCCAGACAATTCTCCAAGATTGAAAACCCCCTTTCCAGATCTTCATCCGTGATTATGAAGGGTATGAGGGTCCTGATTACGTTCTGGTAGCTCCCGCATGAAAGGATAATAAGGCCACCTTCGAGACAGGACTTCACCAATGCCCTGGTCTCCTCCCTGGCCGGCTCCTTGGTTTCCCTATCCTTGACCAGTTCCATTCCTACCATTGCCCCGAGACCACGAACATCACCAATAATCTCAAACCGGTCCTGAAGATGCAGAAAGAAGGCCCTTGTCTTTTCACCCAGGGCCCTTGCCCTCATTAACATTTCGTCATCAAGTAAATCCAGCACGGCCAGAGCCGCCCTGCATGCCAGGGGGTTCCCGCAATAGGTCCCTCCGAGTCCCCCCTCCGGCGGCTTGTCCATTATTTCTGCTTTCCCGGTTATCCCGGCCAGGGGGAGCCCCGCTCCAAGGGATTTCCCCGTTAGGAGGATGTCCGGAATAACATCGAAATGCTCGCTCGCAAAGAGCTTCCCTGTTCTCCCCATTCCAGATTGAATCTCGTCAATAATCAAAATTATTTCGTATTTGTCACAAATTGACCTGATTTTACTCAAATACTCGGCGGGCGGTACTATGAATCCCCCTTCTCCCTGGACGGGCTCCAGGATGACCGCGGCCACGGAATCCGGGCTTACACTGTGAACAAAAAACTCCTCCATGTAGCCTGCACAATATACCTCACAGCCCGGGTAGGTAAGCCCGAAATTACAGCGGTAACAGTATGCGTATGGCATCCTGTACACTTCGGGACAAAAAGGCTCGAACCCGGCCTTGTAAGGCCTGACCTGGCTTGTGAGGCTCAGGCCCATGTAAGTTCTTCCGTGGAAAGCGTTTTGGAAACAGACCACGGCCTGCCTTCCTGATGCGTAGCGAGCGATCTTCACCGCGTTCTCAACCGCCTCGGCCCCGCTGTTTACGAAGAAGCTTTTCTTTTGCATCTCACCCGGGGTCAGATCATTCAATCTTTTTGCCAGTTTCAGGTATGCTTCGTACATAGAAACGTGGAAACACGTATGTGTGAATTTCCTTGCTTGATCGCATACGGCCTCCACGATCTCATCCGCGCAGTGCCCTAGATTCTGCACACCGATTCCGCCGGCAAAGTCCAAGTATCTTTTCCCATCAATGTCTACTATTGTGGTACCCTTTGCATTTTCAACAAATATCGGGGTCAGGTTATAAGGTCCGCGCGGAACATGCTCTTCCCGCATTGTCATCAGCGATTGCCCGGTGTTTTTTGCCATGTATTGCCCCCTTTCAACACGGAAACACCACCAGTTCAAGAAATATCCTAATGCTTCCGTTATGTTCAGGTATCACCATAAGAGACAGATCAAAGGTTCTGAGCACAATCTAGGCCAAAAGAAACGGCATCGTCAAGCCACAAAACCTGGACGATGCCGCTCGGGACCTATGCCTCGAAATCAGCGGGAATCTATTTGAAGACCGCCTTTGCAAAATCCCCTATGAATTCGTTGGTGAAGAAGTTCTCCACATCGATCTTTTTTTCAATTACCTTGTTATCGTAAAGAATATCTTGCAGGGTTGACCATCCCACGGCTGTTTGGTGCCCAAAGCCATTCTTGAGTGCGTCCGCGCTCTCCATCAGCTTGATATCCATCCTGTTCTTCTTCTTTACCATTGAAAGGGTCTTCAAAGGGACCTCTTTTTGGAAGAGGATCGCCGCCTCATCGGGATGTTCTCTCTGGAATCCTATACCCTTCACGTAAGCCCTCATGAATCTGCCGAGCACTTCCCTTTTGTCCAGGATACTTCTGTTTGCAATGATGCACATTCCATATCCCTCGATCCCCATATCTTTCATGGTTATCAGGTCCACAGGGTATCCCTTCTCGGATATGTTCACTGCCTGTCCATTCGCCATCCCGCCAATGGCATCCGTCTTCCCGGTCAAAAGAAGGGCCTCTTTGGCCTTGTTCTCCACTGCCAGGAATTTCACCTGGGTGAAATCCAGGTTCGCCTTTGCCAGGCCAGCCTTGATGAAGTAGTAAGTGGTGCTGGCAGGGGAGTCTGCCAGTGTCCTGCCCACCAGGTCTTTGAT
>JAFDIC010000257.1 GCA_019308525.1 Deltaproteobacteria bacterium | reverse complement strand
GGGAATATCAGCCCCCTTTATTGTCGAAAACGGCGGGGGCATCTTTTTTCCTGAAGACATCTATGGCCCCCCCCCTGAAGCTGAGCCCGTGGACCATTTGTGGAGGGTGTCCCTGGGTGTCCCTTACCAGGAGGTGGTAAAGGCATTCAAGGAAATCCGCGCTCAACTCGGGTGGGAGATAAAGGGCTTCTCCCAAATGAGCATTGAGGAGATAGCCAGGTTAACAGGGCTCGACCTCGAGGCCTCCCATCGGGCCGCCATGCGGGAATATGATGAGCCCTTCTTGATACTGGAGAAAAAAGAGAGCAACCTCGACCGGCTCCATGAGGCCGCCCGAGAAAGGGGTCTGAGGATCACTTGCGGGGGAAGGTTTTTTCATCTTCACGGAGAATTTGACAAGGGTCTTGCAGTCCGAAGAGTTCAATCCTGGCACAGCACGTACCATGAAAAGATAGTTACCGTGGGTCTGGGTGATAGCCCCAATGACTTTAGCATGTTGGAAAACGTTGACTTTCCGGTGTTGGTGAATTCACCATCTAATCGCAAGGTTAATGAAACGGCCATAAAGGGCTTAATAAAAACTCAAGAGCCCGGGCCAAAGGGCTGGAACAGGGCGGTCCTCGATATCCTGCGCAACAAACTGGAAGGAGGATATCAATTTAGCCCATTCGAGCACCAATGAGGGCTATGATTCCCTTTCTGGAGTGGGTGGCGGGAAAGCTCGCAACACGAGAAAGGGAATCATGGTCCTTTTCACCGTTTCAAGCATCTAGAACGATACAAGGGAGGTTAATGCCGGCATGTTCCAAGAGGAAGTTAATCCTGAAAATGTAAAAAGGGCCGACCTGGTGGTCGCAATCCCCTCTTATAATGAGGCCGACTCCATCAGCTACCCCACGAGGCAAGCAAGTGAAGGGCTGGTAAAATATTTCTCTCACATAGAATCTGTAATCATCAATTGTGACAACAACTCTCCGGATGATACTAGGCAGGCCTTTCTCGATACACCTACCCGGATCCCGAAGATCTATATCTCCACTCCTCCGGGAGTGAAGGGCAAGGGCAACAACTTCAAGAACCTTTTCAGGAAAGTGGTCGAGCTCAGGGCGAAGGCAATCGTGGTCGTGGATGCCGACCTGAAAAGCATCACCCCTGAATGGATCAAACACCTGGGTGAACCCCTCTTCAATGATTTTTCCTATGTGGCGCCCCTCTATGTCAGGCACAAGTATGACGGCACCATAACCAACAGCATTGCATATCCCATGTCCAGGGCCCTTTACGGCAGGAGGGTCAGGCAACCCATCGGGGGTGATTTTGGATTCAGCGGTGAATTGGCAAAGGTCTACCTTGAGAGCGATCTCTGGGACGAGGCCATAGCCAATTTCGGGATAGACATATGGATGACCACGATCGCCCTCAACCAGGGAGTCCCCGTATGCCAGTCATACATGGGACGACCGAAGATCCACAGGGCAAAAGACCCTGCCGCCTCCCTTGGCCCCATGTTCCGCCAGGTGGTGGGGACCATATTCAACATGGCCTGTCATTTCGCCTCCCATTGGATCAAGGTCAAGTACAGCAAACCAACGGCAATCTTCGGTTTCGGTCTGGGCGAAGTGGAGATGCCGCCCAAGGTCGAGGTGGATACGCAGAAGCTCATAAACAAGTTCCACGAGGGGTTCAACCTTTACAGGGAGACCTGGGAAAAAATCCTCAGCCAGGATGTCTTCAAAAAGCTGCTGGAAATCAAGGACATGAAGGAGAGGGTCTTCAACTTTCCAACCGACCTATGGGCCAGGATCCTGTATGACATGGCTGTGGGCTTTCGTGACACGGTATGTGACAGAGACCTGATGATGGACTCCCTCATCCCCCTGTATTTCGGAAGGACCTTCTCCTTTGTGAAGAAGACCAAAAGGATGTCCACCCGCCAGGCAGAGGAGTCTATCGAAGAGGATTGCATGACCTTTGAGATGACGAAACCCTACCTGGTCCGAAAATGGTCAAGAACCCCATGACACTTCATGCCGTCAAGAAAAGACGTCCACTTCGGCGGGGCTTGGGGGATCGTCGGGGTTGTTCCGGAAGTATTATTCAGCGGATCAGGAGGATTCTGACATCCATCACATTCGTATTGGTGGGTCCGGTCACCAGCAGCTCCCCCGTCTTCTCAAAGTAGTGATATGAATCGTTGTTCATGAGATATTCCCGGGCAACAATTCCTTGCTCTTCACCGCGGTTCACCGTAAAAGGGTCTACGACGGCTCCGGCAGCGGGTGTGGGACCATCATTCCCGTCTGTCCCTCCACTGAGTATCACTACCCTTGGGGGCACGCCGGGAAGGTCGATAGCTGCTGCGAGACAAAACTCCTGGTTCCTTCCTCCGAGCCCATCACCCCTTATGGTCACCGTGGTCTCCCCACCCGAGATAATACACGCGGGAGGCGAAATGGGCCTCCCTGTCCTGATGATCTCCTTGGCTATTGCAGTGTGCACTTTTGCCACGTCCCTTGTCTCCCCTTCAACCATGGAGGAAAGGATCAGGGTCTTGTAACCCATTGTTTTCGCACTTGCTTCTGCGGCTTCGAGCGCCTGCATGTTACTGCCTATGATATAGTTGTGGACCTTTTCAAATATGGGATCCCCCTCTTTGGGCGTCTCTTCCACCTCCCCCCTGGCCCCCCGTTCGAGATGTGACATTATGGAACCCGGGATATGCCCTAGATGGTACCTCTCGATGATGGCCAAGGCATCCTGAAAGCTGGTACTGTCAAAGACAAAGGGGCCGGACGCTATGACATCCATCTTGTCCCCCACAACGTCCGAAAGCATCAAGTTTATGCTCGTGGCAGGGTAAGCAGCCCTTGCCATCTGGCCCCCTTTGGAAGAAGAGATATGCTTCCTTATGGTATTTATTTCATCTATGGTTGCACCGCATTCCAGCAGGCTCTTTGTCACGGACTGCTTCTCTTCCAGGGTAATTTCATCCGCCGGCTGGGGGAGGAGCGCCGAGCCCCCTCCTGAGATCAGGGAAAAAACCAGGTCTTTCTCTCCCGCCTCCCTTAGAAGTTCCAGGATTCTCCTGGTGCCTTCCACGCCGTTCTGATCCGGCAAAGGGTGGCCTGCCTCTGTAATCCTGACGTACTTCAGCTCTTCGGTGAAACCGTACTTTACGTTTATGAGCCCCTTGTGGATCCTCTCCCCCAGCAGGTCCTCCACGGCCTTTGCCATGGGTGCCGTGGCCTTGCCTCCGCCAACCACAAGAATCCGTTCAAACTGCCCCAGGTCCAACTCCACCCCCTGTTCCTTTGCCTGTCCGAGGATGATTTTCTCCCCTTCAAGGGCCATGAACTCCCCGACCGCCCTGTAGGGATCAACCGATTCCACGGCAGCCCGAAACAGCTCCCTCACCTGCTTGCGCATGGACTCCAGATCTTCGATCAACAATTTCTGGTTCATACGCAAACCTCGATGCGCATACTCAAACTAGTCATGCCCAAAAACGGAACTCCCTCCACATTTTTCCCTATCTGGCAATCATCCAAGTGTGGCTGTCGCACCAAAAGGGAACCAATTGAACAAATAAGACTTCTCCCGGTCTCAACAAATGGTCAAGCTTTAGGCAAAACTTCATTCATCAATACCGTGAGAGATGCTCCTCAACGGGGATTTCATACCTCTATTTCGAAGATCTTCTTGGGTGTCCTGTGAATACAACCGCTTATACCTGTCTCTGTGATGAAATAGTTGTCACAGACCCACGCGAAGACCCTCTCCGAACCGACGATGGGGTGAACGGTTATGTTCATGTTTGCCTGTAGTTTCATGGGCTCATCAGCACGGATCCCGGGCCTTTCGACCAGGTCGTATCCCTGGCCGTGCGCATAGAGCCGCTTTTCCTCCGGAAACCCCTTGCTCCGCAAGAACTCGTTGTTGGCCTTGAATATCTCTTTTGGGTCAGCCCCTGGCTTCAGCAGATCAAGTGTGATTTTCTGGGCCTCCTTTGCCACCTCACAGGCCTCGAGTAGCTCATCGGTCGCCTTTCCGAGGACACATGTCCTTCCGAGCTCAGCATAGAGCCCGCCGGGGCCATTGACCTCTATCATCAGCGTAAGCTGATCTCCCTTCTTGATTTCCCTGTTCATAAAATGGCGCTTCAGCATGGGACAGGGGGTCCCAAGAGGTGCTGATCCTGCCATTATCAATTGCTGCTCACTTCCAAGCTTCTGAACCGTGTACTGGGCCAGTGCCATTATTTCAAAGTCCCTCATGCCCGGTCGGATGGTGTTGAAGGCCTTTTCCATGGCTATGTCCTGGATCTCGGCCGTTCTCCTGATCAATGCCAGCTCTTCTTCGCTCTTTACCGCCTTGACCTCATCCACGAGGTCGGTCGCATCTGTGAACCTGGCGCTGGTCAAGTTGGTCTTTATGTGGTCATGGAAGGCGGCCGGAATTTCCCCAAGGCCGACAAACCCTATTGTTATGTCTTTCAAGGGTTTCAAGAGCTCCACGACAAGTTCCCCGTCAAGTGTCTTTGTATAGTGAATGCTGGGGAAGTAGGGGGCTGTCCAGCGGTTCTTTACACCCCGAAGTGCCCAGTCCTTGGTGCTCAAGTCCGTAAATCGAGTTTCTGCATCCATCTCGGGCCCGACGTTAATCACTGTCATGTCCTCCTCCCTGGGGAAGATCACGGTAGTCGGGTATCCACTGAAGGCAGGGGCGTCGGTAAACCACTTCACGTACCCACCGAGAAACTGGTTGGTGTTCTGCATAATGAGAAAATCGAGGTTTTCTGCCTCCATTGCCTGTCTTACTGCCTTCCATCTCCTTTCGAGTTCCTGGGTGGAAATCTGAACACTTATTCTTTCCTTTGCAATATCCATGGCTCCTCCTTATTCATCCTAGCTTTCCAGCTTATTCAAGACTACGCGAACCTGGCCCCCACCTCGAGACAGGTAGTAAAGTCCCTGGCTATTCTTCGAACGGCGCTGCTGCATATTAGCCCAAAGCATCTCTGCCAATCAAGGCTAATTTGAGTTGAAACTTTCCTTTTGCAAAAGTACTATTGTTTTTGCTGTAAACAAGTTCTCTTTTCCTCTATCATCCGATAGCAGGGTACCTCAATGCACAGGAGTATGCATGACCTCCAGTATTACCTGTTAATCTTCTTTCATCCAGCGCCTGATGGGGCAGGAGGGATAGGGAAATGACCCAGAGCAAATACCTTGAAGGCTTCATCCCTTACACTGAAGAGCAGGTCAGGGAGTATACGCGGGTGGGAGGCTGGCTGAATCTCACCTACGGTGACCTCCTTGATCGGGCAGCCGAGAAGAATCCGGACAAGATCGCGGTGGTGGATGACAGGACCCGGCTCACTTACAGGGAACTCAAGGACAAGGTGGACCGGTTTGCCCTTGCGCTCCTGGAACTCGGTATCAAGCCCCATGACAGGATCATCATACAATTGCCGAACCGCTACGAGTTTGTCGTAGCCTTCTATGCCATGCAGAAGATAGGGGCCGTGCCGGTCCTGGCGGTGCCCCGTCACGGACAGAGGGAGATTTCCCAGTTCTTCAAGATCACCCGGGCATGCGGATGGATCCTGCCTCCCAGGGACGGAAAAATCGAATTCCTTCCCCTCATCGAGAAGATTCGCTCCGAGGTTGAAGACCTCGATTCTGTAATCATGCCCGACACGGATCAGGGCCTTCCCGAGTTTGCCTGCCCCATGGAAGAGATGATGGAAAGGGCGGAACCCGAGGCCCGTGGCCCTGGTTTCCTGGATCAATACCACCCTGATCCCAATGACGTGGCTGTTCTCATCCCTACAGGGGGTACCACCGGTCTCCCCAAGATAGTACCCCGAACCCATAACAGCCTCATCATTACCAATCACCTCATATCTGCCAGGGTGGCTTCACTTGGAGACGTTCTTCTCCAGGCAACCCCGGTCGGCCATGCAATGGCCATGCA
>JAFDIC010000256.1 GCA_019308525.1 Deltaproteobacteria bacterium | reverse complement strand
GAGATCGATGGAGTGGAGCACTTGATAATGAGAGAGGATGACATCCTCGCAGTAATCAACTAAAAATATGGCAGGATGTTTTTACCATGGCAGGTAAGGAGATTACTTACAGCGAAAAGGCAAGAGAGAAGATGTTGCACGGTGTGGATACCCTTGCCAACGCCGTAAGGGTGACCCTTGGACCCAAAGGTCGCAACGTCCTGATAGAGAAGTCCTGGGGCTCCCCGAAGACCACGAAAGACGGTGTGACAGTGGCAAAGGAGATCGAGCTCGAGGACAAGTTCGAAAACATGGGCGCTCAGATGGTAAAAGAAGTCGCCTCCAAGACGTCGGATGTGGCAGGGGACGGAACTACAACTGCTACGATCCTGGCCCAGTCGATTTTTCACGAAGGGTCCAAGCTGGTAGCGGCCGGAGCCAATCCCATGGCCATAAAGAGGGGCATGGAGAAGGCGGTGGTGGCGGTCGTGGAAGAGCTCAAAAAGATCTCAAACCCCACCAAGGAAAAGAAAGAGATAGCACAGGTGGGTACCGTGTCGGCCAATAACGACCCGACCATAGGCGATATCATTGCGGAGGCCATGGAAAAGGTCGGCAAGGAGGGTGTGATAACCGTTGAGGAAGCAAAGGGCATGGAAACCACCCTCGAAATAGTGGAAGGTATGCAATTCGACAGGGGGTATCTGAGCCCCTACTTTGTGACAGACCCTGAAAAGATGGAAGTTGACCTGGAAGAACCCTACCTATTGCTGCATGAGAAAAAGATCAGCAATATGAAAGACATGATTCCCCTTTTGGAACAGATAGCCAAGTCCGGCAAGCCCTTGCTTGTCATCGCGGAGGACGTGGAAGGGGAAGCCCTCGCCACATTGGTGGTCAACAAGATACGGGGAACCCTGAAGTGCGCCGCTGTCAAGGCCCCCGGCTTCGGAGACAGGCGCAAGGCCATGCTGGAAGATATAGCCATCCTGACCGGGGGGCAGGTGATCAGCGAGGACCTAGGCCTGAAACTGGAAAACGTGACCCTGAAAGACCTGGGAACCGCCAAACGCATCACCATAGACAAGGACAACACGACCATAGTGGACGGTGGTGGTAGCCGCAAGGCCCTTGAAGGGAGGGTCAAGCAGATAAGGGCCCAGATAGAAGAGACCACCAGTGATTACGACAGGGAAAAGCTCCAGGAGCGTCTTGCCAAGTTGATCGGAGGGGTCGCGGTGATCAACGTGGGTGCGGCAACGGAGACAGAGATGAAGGAGAAAAAAGACCGCGTGGAAGACGCCCTCAATGCGACCCGGGCGGCAGTGGAGGAGGGCATCGTGCCGGGCGGCGGAGTTGCCTTTATCCGCGCCATGAAGGCCCTGGACAAGCTCAAGTTGGAGGGTGACGAGCAGTTGGGTGTCAACATCATCAGGAGGGCCCTTGAAGAACCTGTACGGCAGATTGCGAACAATGCCGGCTTTGAGGGCTCCGTTGTGGTGCAACAGGTCATGGCCGGCAAGGGCAACTACGGGTTCAACGCGGAAAAGGGAGAGTACGAGGACCTGGTAGAAGCCGGGGTCATCGATCCCACGAAGGTGACCCGGTTCGCCCTCCAGAACGCCGTCTCAGTAGCCGGTCTTCTGCTGACTACGGAGGCCTTGGTCGCAGAAAAACCGGAAAAGAAGAAGCCTGAGACTCCACAGATGCCCCCCGAAGACATGTACTAAGCAGAAAGGCCCGGGCAGGGCGACCCACCCGGATTCCTGTCCGGGCCAAGACACCCTCCACAGGGGCATCCTACCTGAGTCAAGTCCCATGAACGATCATAGAGACGTGCCAGAGGAGCTGGACCGGGAGATCCAGCGAAAGCATTTCATCAGGGCCGCTTTTCTGGCAAAGGAGATGAAGCGGCCGGAGCATGAGGTAAAGGATCTGAAAAGAAAGGCCCTCTGGCAGATGGCTGCCCTGTTTCGCAATCCCCAGGGAGTAAAAGCCCTCGCTAATCAATTCGGCCTTTCCAAAGACCAGGTCAAGGAAATCCTGGAACAAACCGCGCAGGAGAAAATACGGGAAGGAGATGACAAACCGCTGGGACCCTGTTATGATCTTCAGACAGGGAGGTATCTTGCCTTTGAGGACTGGCTGGAACGCTGCATCAAGGGCTGGGACAAGATAAAGCTCAACTAAATGGGGCTCCCCTCTCCGCCGAAGTTTTTGCTGGATAGACCAACCGGCAGTTGGAACCGACTGATCCAGCAACTCCGCAAAATCTTATCAGGACATCAATGGGTGACGGTAGGTGATCAGGAACTTAAATAGACGGGTTGTTGTAATCCGAGAACAAGAAGGGGTCTTGAAGGATATCCTATCCCAGCCGGGGAGAGCCTTGGTGGATCGTATCTTGAAGCACGAGAACCCGGTGGAGCTGATCCGCCGGATGTCCAACGGAGATTTCTTCTGGTTCATCAAGAGGGTCGGCGAGGAAGACAGTCTCCCTCTCCTTGCACTGGCCTCAGAGGAACAATGGCAATACTTGCTCGACCTGGATATCTGGAGCAGGGATCGGATAGACACAACAAGGGGCTGGGATTGGTTTATGAGGCTCCACGCCGCTGACCCCGAAAGATTGGTGAAGTGGGCCTTCGGTGAAGGGCGAGATCTTTTGGCCTATTTGCTTTACAGGACTATCCAGGTTGTCTCCCTGGATGACAAGGAAAAGGCCTTTGAGCTAGGGGATGATTACCTCAGCCTGGACGGCCTATTCTATGTAAAGGTCCGCAATCAAGACCAGCGAGATTTTATTTGGGAGATACTTCGTGCTCTGGCAGGCAAGGACTTGAGGAGTTACATGGGGCTCCTCCAGGCGGTTTCCGGGTTGCAGGCCCATGAAATGGAAGAAGAGATCTACAGGTTCAGGAATACCCGCTTGCAAGCCTATGGATTCATCCCGCAGGAAGAGGCACTTTCCATCTATGCACCCCTGGACCAGGAAGGCATCGGAAATATCAGCACCCCGGCAAGGGAGATGGAGGGCGATCTCCAGGATGAGTCAGCCCATGTGCAGGTTCCATTACTGCCACTCAGTCAAACACCCACTGACAACCTGTTGCTCCAATCAATAGCCAATTCGGCTGACCCCCTGTTCCTGGAAAGGATGCGGATCGAATTCGCCGGACTCTGCAACCAAATTCTCTCGGCGGAGGGACTCAAAGTGGAGGAGTTCGATGATCTGATCAGGACCTGCAAAAGGGCGGCGAGCTACGCCAATCTAGGCCTTGAAAGGCTGTGTGGAAAAGATATCCCTGCGGCCGAGAAGGCCCTCAGGTCCCATCCCCTATCATCCCTGTTCAGGGTCGGGTTTGGCTTGGCCCTCAAGTTGAAATGGGAAACGGAGCGCTGGCTGGCCGCAAGCTGGTTTGTCCGCCAGGGCCTGGGCTGGGAATTCTGGGGTGAACATTGGGGTGGAACCCTTGCAGGAATAATGAAAAACAGGCCCCAGATGTACATCGCCCATAGGGAACCGGAGGAATTCAGGGATTTCGAATGGATCTCAGACCTGGGGGAATTCGTGAGTGTCCTTCGCCGCCTGATGGTCATTGACGGCCTGATAGAGCGTCTCGCAGAAAGAGTCCCCTGGGACAAGGCCCTCGGCCAAAGGCCGGAATTGACTTTCTTGAACCTTTTGTTTAATCTTTGGAGCCGCAGCTTACTTTCCCTGGAGCCCAGCTTTCTCGGGATCAGCAAGGACCAGGCAAAAGGGTTCTTTGATCGCCTGAGAAAAGGGGAAAAAGGACCCCCTTACCGAATTGGGGGATTCAAGGATGTGTTCATAAAAAACCTCATGGGTTACGCCTCCAATGCCAACCGGGAGACACAGGAGATCCTGGAGGAATCCCTGTCGCTCATCTGGGATGAATTTGTTGATGAGTACGAAATGGTGGCCTCGGGTGAGATAGACGGGAAGTACTCCAGGTTCATAACCATAGAGCCATCCAGGTCAGTCCAGGGACAGCAAGAGAATAGTTCCACATTGCCATAGCACCTGGTTGGAATAATGGAATGAAACAAACCAATTTTTCAGTCGCACCATTTCCATTATTCCCGGGGGGTGGCCTTTTCCGTAGGTCATCCGGATAGATTGATTTCAACCCGAATTTCGCAAGGGTTGCGGCAAAACTCGGAATTGCAAACCCTTTTTGGTCTTTTCTATTCACCTTTTTGGTGAATTGATTTTCAAGGGTAGGTGGCCTCTAGGCCTACAAGTAGCCAATATTGTGAAGAATTTGGGATCGTAAACGATCCCCTATCCAAGAGCCTCGCGAAATTCGGGTTCAAAGGATTATCGAAGTTCCAAGATGTTGGACCACTTGGGAGGACAAGTTCCATGGGGAAGATCAGGATTGGAATCGTAGGGATCGGAAATTGTGCCAGCGCTTTGATTCAGGGTATTGCCTATTACAGGGACTACGATGAGGAGAAGGCAATGGGGTTGATGCACTGGGATTTAGGCGGGTACCGCCCATATGAGATCGAGGTTGCCGCTGCCTTTGATATTGACAGGAGAAAGGTGGGAAAGGACGTCTCGGAGGCCATCTTTGAACTCCCCAACTGCACGACTATCTTCTGCCGCGCTGTACCCAAGACCAAGACCAGGGTGAAAATGGGGAGGATCTTGGATGGGGTTGCCAGCCACATGAAAAGCTACGACAAGAAGTATACCTTTCTACCCTCGGACCAGGAAGAACCGAGCCAGGAAGAGATAGTGAATGAGCTTAAGGAATCCGGGACACAAATCCTTTTAAACTATCTCCCGGTAGGCTCGGAAGAAGCGGTGAGATTCTATGCGGAGTGCGCACTGGAGGCAGGTATTGGTTTCATCAACAACATGCCGGTTTTTATCGCCAGCGATCCCGATTGGGCCAGGCGGTTCCAAGAAAAGAATGTTCCGCTCATAGGGGATGATATTAAGTCCCAGGTGGGTGCGACCATTGTCCACAGGGTCCTCACCAATCTCTTCAAGGACCGGGGCGTCAAACTGGAAAGGACCTACCAGTTGAACACGGGAGGCAACACGGATTTTCTGAACATGCTGGACAGGACCCGCCTCAGCTCCAAGAAAAGATCCAAGACAGAATCGGTTCAGTCCCAGTTGGAGGGAAAAAGGCTCGCGGAGGAGAATATCCATATCGGCCCCAGCGACTGGGTTGCATGGCAAAGGGACAACAAGATCTGCTTCATACGCATGGAGGGACGGCTCTTTGGCGACGTGCCCATGAATCTGGAACTGAGGCTCTCCGTGGAGGACTCTCCCAACTCCGGAGGGGTAGTCATTGACGCCATCAGGTGTTGCAAGCTGGCCCTGGACAGGGGACTGGGGGGCGTGTTGTACTCTCCTTCCTCCTATTTCATGAAACATCCCCCGCGCCAGTACACTGATGCGGAGGCCCACAGGATGACCGAGGAATTCATCCAGGGTAAAAGGGATAAGTAGAACCCAGGTCCCCGGGTCATATTCCAAGCAGAAACTTGACCGTGGTGAAATAGATGAGCAGGCCCGTGATATCCACGATTGTGGTCAGGGCCGGACTTGCCACCACCGCGGGATCCAATTTCATCTTCGCTGCCGCCAGGGGCAAGAGGGCGCCGATCAAGGTTGATGTAATGACCTGGAGACCAAGGGCGGCCCCAACCGCAAGCCCGATCATGGAAAGCCCATACCCTTCAGGTCTGCCGGAAATCGCCCCAAAAGTCATCACCCTTCCAAAGGCAAGGGCAGCCAGCAAGACGGCCATGGGCAGCGCGACCTTGAACTCCTTGAAAAGCACCCTGGGTACGTCCCTGCTGAGGGAGATCTCCTTCATGGCCAGGGCCCTGATAACCAGGGTTGCAGCCTGGCTGCCCGCGTTCCCGCCAGTATCGGCCAACATGGGCATAAAGGTGGCCAATATGGCGAACTGGAGCAAGAGTCCTTCGAAACTTTGAACGATATATCCTGACAGGAGCCCCAGAGATGCGAGGA
>JAFDIC010000255.1 GCA_019308525.1 Deltaproteobacteria bacterium | reverse complement strand
CTCCACCGTGCCCCGTATCACCGTCGACCAAAACGGGGATATTTACAGCGTCACAAATGTTCCGCGTATGGTTGGCCATCTCTGTAAGAGTAATCAGCGATAAATCCGGCTTGCCCAGGATAGTCGCCGACGCAGCATGCCCTGATACTGTGGTCGCTTTGAAGCCCGCACGCTCAATGATTATACTTGACAAGGCATCATATGCCGCCGGCATGAGAAGGATCTCCTTGTCAAGGATCAATTTCTTAAGTAAAGTTGTCTTCTTCATCAATCATTCCCCATCCCCGGCGAAAAAGTGTTCAGCTCTATTAGGACCTTGCTTTTGGATACCAGTTGAACTGAATGAGAACCATAGTCAAGAATGCATTCTTTTTCCGGTAAAGAAGGTAAGTAACCTGGAGGTTGAAGACGACAAAACTGCTGTTGATTAACATTTCAAAGATTCCAGGATCCCACCAGCTTTCACTATGTTCAACAAATCCACATGGAGAGGCGTTCCCTTCAACTCTTTGCCTTGTGTCAGGTTCTTCACTACGGAGGTTTCAAAATCCAGTTCCAGGATGTCCCCTTCTTCAAAGGCCTGGGAGACGCCTTTACAGATCGTAACAGGGAATGCGATTGCCATACAGTTCCGGAAGAAGATTCGTGCGAAAGATTCGGCCACAACACAGCCAATTCCCATTCTCTTCAGATTGGCTGGTGCAGATTCCCTGCTTGATCCACAGCCAAAATTTTCTCCGGCAACAATGATATCTCCCGGCTCACACTCTTTGGTAAATGCTTCATGAATATGAAGAATCTTTTTCTTCCTTTCTTCCCAGGATTCGTCCATGCCAAAGCTGGGGCTCAGGTAGTCGGTGCTGATATCGTTCCCGAATTTCCAAACTTTACCTCTCAGAATCATACCCATAATCATTTACCCTTTTGATCCTGCGATATTATCCTTCCTTGAGCCTTTTTGATAAGACATGATGATCCTCAATCAATATATTTTCTGGGGTCTGCAATTCTCCCTTCAATTGACGAAGCAGCAACAGTCTCAGGTGATGCGAGATATACAAAACTCTCCGGATTACCCATCCTTCCCTTGAAATTTCGATTTGTAGAACAAATGGCCGTTTCATTATTGGCAAGTATGCCGTTATTCAAGCCGCCGCAAGGGCCACAAACCGGAGGCCCTATCATGGCCCCTGCTTCCAAGAAGGTTTGAAGGGCACCGGATTTCGATATTTCTATATAGACCTCCCTGGATGCCGGCATGATAATCAACCTTGTATCAGGGTGGACTTTCCTTCCTTTGAGAATAGACGCTGCTCTTTCTAGGTCTCCAACCCTGGCATTCGTACAGGAGCCTATGAATGCCTGTTGAACAGGGATTCCTTCTACTTCACCAATCGACTTCACATTGTCAACCTCATGAGGGCATGCCACCTGGGGTTCTAGGGATGAAAGATCCATTTCATAAGTTTCTTCATAATTGGCTCCCTGGTCAGGCCCAAATGCCTTTACCGATTTGGCGGTTCTTTCTTTCAGATAATCAACGGTCTTGTTGTCAGCTTCGAAAAATGCAAATTTTGCCCCTATTTCCAAGCCCATATTGCAAATCGTCATCCGATCATCAACACTGAGTTCTTGAGCCAACGGTCCCAAGAATTCTATTGATTTGTATTGGGCCACACCAACCGAGTAATCACCTGCGATCTTTAGGATAATATCTTTTGCCGAGGTGCCTTTGGGAAGTTTTCCTTTCAGGATAAATCGGATGGTTTCCGGCACCATAAACCAAAGTGAACCCCTTGCCATTACATATGCAATTTCAGAGTGCCCAATACCGGAAGAAGCTGCCCCCAAAGCGCCATAAGTTGTAGTGTGTGAATCACCTCCCACTATCAGGTCCCCGGGTAGGACATGTCCTTTCTCCGCCATCACCTGATGGCAAATGCCAACTCCTCCATCATAGAAATGCTTTATGTTATGTTTTCTCACCCATTCACGAATTTTTCTGTGCTTCTCTGCCTGAATCATATTCTGGGCAGGGTATTGATGATCCATAATGACAACGATCCTGTCCGGGTCCCATATTTCAGAGCAACCACGGTTGACCATGAGCTCATAAGAGTCATGGAAAGACATGTCAGCTACCATCAAGGTATCTATGGCTGCCGTGATGAATTCACCAGGCCTAACGCATTCTCTGCCCGCGGCTCGCGCCAGGACCTTTTCTGCCATCGTCATTTCCATCGAAGAACCTCTGAATTCCTTTCTCATACTGATGATTGACCATTAGCTGCCAAGAAATTCTTTCTATCCATATTCCTCATTATGATCTCGGCGTGTTCTTTGATATGTGCTCGTAAGAGTTTTTTGGCTCTCCCGTATTCTCCTCTCGCCAATCTTTCCGCCATCTCGCTGTGATCCACTATCACCTGTGTTTCTAAGTTCTTGGAGCCCAAAAATACATGATAACGCAAGAGATTATATTGAATGCCTTGATAGAATTGGGATAAGCGCCTGTTGCCGCACGAGTTGACGAGCATTAAATGAAAGTTCAGCCCCTTCTCGAAAAAGTCATAGAAATCGCCTGGCGACGCTTCCGGGGACGGAACCTTCAAATGGGATTCTTTCTCAATTGTTTGGTCAATGAACGGCAGCACCTTTATTTTCTTGTTCTTCAAAAGGTCCACTGCCCTACACTCGATCATTTCTCTGATTTCGTATATTTCAATGAAATCTTCCAAACTTATGGGTGTAACGTAACTTCCTTTTCTCGGGATATTGTTTACAAGGTGCTCACTTTCCAACGTCCGTAGAACTTCACGCAGAATTGGACGGCTCACATCAAGGGTCTCAGATAGCTGATACTCCTTGATTTTTTCGCCGGGGGGCAGACCCCCCGTGATGATCTCCGCTCTCAGGTAGTTGATCAGGTATTCTGAGACAGAAGTGATTGCCTTAATCTCCATCTTGGAACCTTCTCTTTAATCTTACAATATATTGTCAGACAATATACTGTAAGATTAGCTCATGTCAACAAGAATATTCATTTCAAATGGACAAGTTTTCCATCCATCCTCTTTTTTGTTTTTTGATTTACGGGGCCCCTGTAGTGCCATTGAATTGAGTCTCACGAGCAAGTTGTTCTCAGAGGGTCCGAGGATATAGGTGCCAACTTCCTTATTGGATCCGGCTTGGTGATGATCGCAAGCAAAATGGTGCCCATAAGGCGAGGTAGGACCCTACAAACCGGCCGATTGTCTCCGTTCATTGAATGAAATACAAGAAACTCTATGTGTATCGGGGTATAAAGGGATTCTTTTCTTGACAGTGAAAATATGAGGCTATGAGAACTAAGGATGTCTGACAATAAGACCATTTCCCTCATTCGTAAGCGCGAATTCACCTCGCTTCCTTTGTTAGGGGTCAAGGTCGTGCGTGATGGAAGAACATCCATGAAAACCGGGGCTTGACAAATCTTCGGGTGCGAGCTTGTTCAACCGGTTTCGAGCCAATAGCCGCAAAATGATAACCAACAGAAAGGTCGGTGGAATGAGGAAGGGCCCACAAAGCGAACCATTAATCATAACCCAGTCCTCCATTGGTCCTGTACTTTCTGTAGTCGTCTCTCTCCTCAAGATCCACTGTTCTTAATCAAGGACTTTGGGTTTCAGGATGAATGTTCAAGTATCTCTTCCATTTTGAAAGATCGGTGAAGAGTGGACATAACTCTTCGGGGTTTCAAGCGACTTGTTGCCATCACTATTTATGCTGTGGGTTTTGGCGAATCACTCAAGAGCGTATTCCACGGAGAAGTAATGTGCAATCCAGGAGAGGTTCGCTGCAATGGATATGATAAATATCAGGGGATTGTCTAAGACATTCCATACTGAGCAGGGTGATGTTCAGGCCGTACGCAACCTCGACCTAGAGGTCGAAAAGGGCTCTTTTTTCACTCTCCATTATTCGCTATGAGGGATCACCAGTGAGAATACCTGCTAAATATCGTGTAATCTTTGATTAATTGGAACAGGAGTATGGCAAATGGAAAAACATGGGAGCAAAGGGAACATACTCGATACAGATGTCTTGTGTGTGGGCGGCGGCATATCCGGTTTAATGGCCGCCATTCATGCAAGTGAACTGGGCGCAAGAGTTATCGTTGCAGAGAAAGGAAATACGTTACGCAGTGGTTCCGGGGGGGTAGGGAACGACCACTTCGGGGCCTATCTGCCCGAAGTTCATGGCCCCGACCCGGAAAGATTCATCAGGTCCAAGAAAAAAATGATGACAAGAAGAGGAGACTCCTTTGTCCGCAGCCTGGTGGAGAAATCCACCGACATCGTGAAATTGTGGGAAAGCTGGGGCATCTCATTCAAGTACAGAGGCGCTTACGACTGTGGCGGACATGGGATTCCCGGCCTTCCAAACACCCATCTCCATTACAATGGCCTTAACCAGAAATCCGTTCTTACCAAGGAAGCCCTAAAAAGAGGTGTTGAGATCATCAACAGGTCAATGGTTTTCGAGTTGATCACGAATGGAGGAGTTATCGGAGCCATTGCCGCGGACACCAGGAAAGGCGATC
The DNA here is from genome assembly GCA_019308525.1 of Deltaproteobacteria bacterium. The sequence goes on along the minus strand of JAFDIC010000255.1, from coordinate 1,433 downwards.
TCTTGGGGATTCGAGCCAAAAGTGTCTTCTTGGGAACAGGAAGATGCATGAGGCTCTATCCGGGTCCTACCCCCGGCTGGATGTTTAATCTGGATTTTCCTCCGTCACTTACCGGCGACGGCAGGGCCATGGCCTTCAGGGCAGGAGCAGAACTTGTTGATATGGAGTTTTTCAGACGGCGAGCCGGTCTGAAGTACTTTGCCAGGAGCGGAGGTGGGACGTGGGTAGGGGTTCTAAGGGACCCCCAGGGCAAACCTGTCGGTCCCTTCCTTTCCAAGCCCGAAAAGAGATATGGAGACCCTGTCAGAAGGATGCCCGAGGTGTTCCAGGACTACATCCAGCAGGGCAAAGGCCCTATCTATATGGATTGTAGGGGAATTTCAGAGGATGCCTATGAGTACTTCTTTCACTGGTTGGAGCAGGAGGGGAACGTAGGGACCATTAACGAACTCAAGGAAGAGGGTATAGACCTCCGAAAAGACCCGGTTGAATTTACGATCTACGAGATCGATTCCATGGGGGGCCTGTATTACAACCAGAAAGGAGAGACCTCCCTCAAAGGGCTCTATGCGGCCGGTGATGAGTATCCCGGACCTGTCATGGTCGGCGCAGCCACCTTCGGTTGGATTGCCGGAGAAAGTGCTGCCAGATATTCCCAGGCATTGGGGTCTCCCCATAAAGAAGAGAGAGAAAAGATTGAAGCAGTAATCAGGGAAAAGGAGCGGCTAATTGCCGATATCAAGGGCCGCGAGGACGGCCCCTCTTGGGAAGAGGTGAATATTGCCCTCCAGCAAATCATGTACGACTATGCAGGGGAAATCCGCTCCGAGGCCCTCCTAGATGCCGGGTTGACCTATGTTCAGAGGCTCCGAAACAAGGCCTACTCCACCATGGTCGCGGAAAATGCCCATGAACTTATGCATTGTCTGGAGGTGTTGAACCTGATCGATCTGGGTGAAGCGGTCTTTGTCGCGGCCAAGGAAAGAAAAGAGACAAGGGGAACGCACAGACGATCGGATTATCCTATTACCAACCCCCTTATGGAGAAGATGCTTTTCGTGAAAAAAATCGGTGACAACATTGTTACCGAATGGAGAGAGTTTGAAAGTTGAAAGGGTTTGAATGATGCCTCCCATCATAGACAAGGAAAAATGCAGTGGCTGCGGCACATGTGTTGATATATGCCTACAGGACGTTTTTTTCGGATCAACCCAGGGAGAGATTCCAGTGGTGGCATACCCGCGGGAATGCTACCATTGCGCTGCGTGCGTTATCGACTGTCCCGAAGAGGCTGTCAAGCTGAGGATACCGTTGCCTGCGATGATTCTTTACAAGTAGGCAGGGATTCCCAGGGAGCATTTTCTCTTGGCCGTTCACTCAGCATGGCTGGAGGTTCTGGATGGTGAGAAGGTGCCAGGCATGATCAGCGGCAA
>JAFDIC010000254.1 GCA_019308525.1 Deltaproteobacteria bacterium | reverse complement strand
GCGTTTCGGTACCCTTGCAGTGGAGAAGGGTTTCATCTCGAAAGAACAACTTCTTGAGGCGTTACGAATACAGGTGGAACAAGATTTGGATGGAAAGAGACGCAAGCCCATAGGCTCCATACTGTATCAACTAGGTTACATTTCAATGCCGCAGATCAGAGAAGTATTGAACCTCATGCAGAAACTGAGCGATCAGTCATAGAGAGAAGCCACCACGAGAAGGAGGTTTTGAATGAAGAGTCTGAAGATACATTTTTTCAAGTCACCGCACGACGAGAAACCGGACATAATGGTCACCATACCGTTAACCACACTCCGTGTAGCAGTTCAATTACTCCCCAAGAAGGCAAAGAGCGTTCTTGAAAAGGAGGGAATTGATATCAGCAGGTGTTCCGACCTTGCGAAGGAGAAGGACCTGAAAGGCACCATCATAGAAATCGAAAACCCCAGTGAAAAGGTCGTCATTTCGATCGAATAACACAAGGCTTCAGTTGCTGATCTGGGCACCTGGCCCCATATTGGTGTGGATGCCACCCTTTTTGGTTCTGGGAATCTTAGCCTATTTTCCATCCATAAACGGCCCTTTTTCACAATCTCCGAGTCAATTCGAGGAATTATTTGTGCGACATATTACAGCATGCCTCCGTGCAGTTCCTTGATTTCCCCTCCGGGGCGTAACCCCTACGGGCCGGCAGGGAAATCAAGGAGAATATTTACTCAAGGGACTCGGCATACTGGGAACGGGGGCGGGGGGCTGACAGACAGGGGACGGGAGCTCATTGGCCGTTGCGAATCTTTGGGGCTGATTATCGACGTTTCCCATGCCTCGGACCGGGCCTTCCATGACATCCTGTTGGCAGCCGAAAAACCGATGATTGCGAGTCACAGCAACTGCCGCTCCGTTTGTCCAAACCCCCGAAACTTGACAGATGATATGATCCGTCTCCTGGCAGACCGCGGTGGCGTCATGGGCATCAACCTGGGATCCGGATTTGTTTCGCCCGAGTTTTTTCAAAAGGAGCAGGGCATCCGGGAGGCCTTTTTTGCCTCTCTCCGATCCAAAGAGAAGACTTTCGATGAGGCCATGGCGATCAGCCGCAAGGCCCTGGTCAAGATTCCCAGACCCCCCGCGGACCTCATCCTGGAACACGTCAAAAGGGCCATCGACGTGGGAGGCGAGGATTGTGCCGGGCTGGGAGGGGATCTTGACGGTGTGGACAGCACGCCTGAAGGCATCGACCATATGGGCGATTACCCTAGGATTGTCCGGCTCCTGGAAAAAGGCGGCCTTACCCAAAGGCAGATCGAGAAAGTCTGCTACGATAATTTCCGGCGTGTCTTCTTGGATGCTGGCCTTGGTGCTTGATCCAGGCTCATAGCATCGAGGAAGGTTTTCCGAATATTGGGGCCGGGTTGAGGGATTGCTGATCTTTCATGAGGCCTTTATGAATTGGCTTGAAAGGGAACGCCACCCACTTTTTCGTCTCAGATACTCCAGGTAGTTGCAGTCTTGTCCACCGGGATCAACCCAGGACCCTGTATACGGTCAGGGGCCTGGAGTACCCTCTGACCCTCTGGGGGGCTTCCCTTTTGAGCTGGAACGCTTTCATGAGTCTCCTCGCTGTTTCGTCACTCACCAGAATGTCGCAGCCCAAGACCTTTGCCAGTTGCTCGATCCTGGAGGCCAGATTGACGGTTTCACCGATGAGCGCGTAGGAAAGACGGTCTTCACTGCCGGTATTGCCGGCCAATACCAGCCCGGTGTGGATGCCTATACCGTGACGGAATGGAGACTTGCCCTCTTTCAGCCTGGCACTGTTGAGTGTTTCCAGGCTCTTTCTCATCTCAAGGGCTGCCAAAAGGGCCTTGTCCGCATGATCATCATAAGCCAGCGGGACTCCAAAGACGGCCTCGATTTCATCGCCCACATACTGGAGCACAAGGCCTTTATGCATACGAATTGCCCTCTCCATGGCGGAAAAATACTCCCTCATGCCTTTGATCACCTCTTCAGGCGCGTTTTCTTCTACGTAGCCGGTGAAGCCACGCAGGTCCGAAAAAAGGAGTGTAGCCATCCTCCTTTCACCATCCAGAGGTATTCGCCCCGTAAGTATCTCGTCCCTTATCTCAGGGGTCACATACTTTCCAAATGCATCCCTGATCTTCTCCCTCTCTGCGAGCCCTGAGATCATGGTGTTGCCTGCATCTCCCAGTATGCCGATTTCGTCATTCGAGACCACACGAATTCCCTTAGGAAGGCAGCCCCTGGGTTTTGAAACGGCAGATCTGAAATCTGGATCACATGATCTTCACAGTCAAGGGGGATGATAGATCACCAAACATTGCACCTATAATTTAGCTGAATGTCCGGGCAAAATTACCTCATTATATGGACAAGTTCAAGAGGGCCGGGATATTTGGTCGTCAAAACCCGAAGAGGCGCTCATTGATGGCTGTATGGCACCAACAGGTGGCATTGAGCCCGGAAACCAAACGCGGTCCCGGTGATGCTCCGAGATATTGACCTCGCGGCATGAATCGCAGGCCGGAGGTTGCTCCTACAGCCGGACGGTAGATCATATCCCTTGTAGGAGCAGGTTTTACCTGCGATGTGAACAGGTGTTATCGCAACCCGAGGTTGCTCCTACAGCGGGACCGGGGAAAAATAGACCATGCTGCCAGAAAAGCCTGCCGACAAACGGTTACCTGTAAAACCAGTTGGGAAGGAAAAGCGAGATTTGCGGGATGAATGTCACGATAAACACGCACACCAATAAGATAACAATGAAGGGGACTACGGACCTGCTTATCCTCATAAGAGGCTTATTGGTCAGCCCCATGGCCACAAAAAGATTGATGCCAAAGGGCGGTGTCAGGAATCCGAACTCGATCAGAAGGACCATGATCACACCAAAATGGATAGGGTCTATATTGAAGCGAGTCAAAGTAGTACCCAGCAAAGGCGCCATAATCAGCATGGCCGCCACGTCATCCATAAACGTGCCCATGATCAGAAAAAGCACGTTAATGAGAATAAGAAAAACCCACCATGAGTGCACACGGGCAACTATGAGATCCGCAATTTTCCCAGGCACTTCATGGGAGGCCAGCAGCCAGATAAAGGTCATGGCACAAGCAATGATGAACAGGATGGCGGTGGAGAGAACGGCCGCATCTCTGCATATTTTGGGCAAATCCTTTATCTTGATACTGCGATGAACAAAAAGTTCCGCTAACAAGGCATAGACGACACTGACCGCTGCCGCCTCCGTGGGCGTGAAAAAACCGGCGTAGATTCCTCCGAGGACAATAATGGGAAGCAGGAGTCCCAGGATGCCCCGACGTATGATCCTGATTGCTTCGTCCTTGGTATAGGACTGGCGGGATCGCCACCCATGGCGACGACTTTTTAGAAACACGTAACCGCAAAAAGAAAATCCAATCAGAATTCCAGGCCCTACACCTGCCAGAAAGAGTTTTCCAACGGAGACATTCATGACCAGACAGTAGAGGATCATCGGTATGGATGGCGGAATGACGATACCCAGGGAACCAGCCGTGGTGATCAGTCCGATGGAGAAGTCCTCGTCATAGCCATACTTGACAAGGGCAGGTATCAAGATCGTTCCGATTGCCGCCACGGTCGCAGGGCTTGAGCCGGAAAGCGCGGCGAAGAACATGCAGCCCAAGACACCCACAAGGGCCAGGCCCCCGAATAGATTGCCGACAAAGAGGCTGATTACTTTGATCAGGCGCTCTGCCATGGTGCCGGCTGTCATAATTGAGCCGGCCAGGATGAAAAAGGGGATGGCCAGCATGATAAAGTTGTCCAAGGCTCTGAACAACTGCTGGGGCATGACCAGAAGCTGTATATCAGTGTGCGTCAAAAGGGTGAAGCTGGTGATCACTCCCAGCATGATGGAGATTGGCATGCCCAAAAACAGGAGAACGGCAAAGCTGATGCATATGGTGGCAATCATGCCGTTCTCTCCCCATCATTCTCTTCGGACGGTTCAATGGCTGCATTCCCGCGGATCATTCGCATGAAGGCATTGCGTACCTTAAGGAGAGATCGGCACCCCATGACCGCAGAAAAGACCGGGATGGGAAGAAAGGGGAGATACATGGGAATGCGCAAGGCGGGTGTGGTCAAGTCAAACTTTATCAGTTTGAGGCACTGGATAATGCCGAAGTAAGTCACTACGAAGAAGAACAGGGCACTGACGAGCCACACGAACGCAGTCGCAAGCTCTCTAAGGCGGAAAGGAAACCGTTCGATTACAGCGGTCATGGCAAAATGCGCCCCATACTTAATGCCCAGGCTGGCCCCCAGAAACGTGATAAAGATACAGGAATAGCGAGCCACTTCCTCGTAGGACGTGAAACTATAGTTCAGAGCGTAACGGGTAACCACCTGAATGCAGGAGTAAATTGCCAGGATCAGAAGAGTCATGCCCAGAGCATATTCCTCAATGGCATTGAATATTTTGATAAACAACTGCATGAGAATCAACCCTGCCTTGGAAAAACATTTCGTGAGATCACGGGAGGATACAGGACCACTGACCGGGTGCCTGCTACAGGCACCTGGTCAGTGATTCGCGAAATTATCATTCATGATATTGTTGAATCTTTTTCATGAAAAAATCATAGAAATCCGCACCGATAAAGCTTCGGTACTTGTCCCAGATGGGGCGCATGGCTTTTGCAAAGACCGCACGTTCGGCATCGCTCAGCTTGATGAGCTGGACACCCTGTTCCTTGCAAATCTCCTCATAGGATTTGCCCCCGGAGTTGGGTATGTTCCTCTTAAGTTTCTCGGAGTGCTCCAGATTAACCTTCCATGAAATTTCCGCACCTTTCCCCTGTCCAAAAATGGGTCTTTCCCCTCTGCATCCACGATGGTGCATGGATACCAGGTGGCGAAGCTACTGCCGGTTCCGAAAAGGACAGTTCCTATGCCCGTGCTGCCTCCCCATTCTTCGTGGCTGGAGGATTCCATTCGGGTGAATTCTGCCCCTGCCCTCCAGGCCATTGCGTGCCCGTTTCCTGCATTTGCAGGGGGACCGTCCCTTCCCACCAGGCCGGTCCATTCGCTGGAAAAGATCCACAGTCTTTCAGGTGTAGCCATACAAAGCACGGACGCCTTTGCACGAAAGACAAGGAATTCGCCGGTGCGGGTGTGGATGCCGGTAGCTCCCACCAAGCGGCTTCCCGGCCTTCCGCCTTCGGTAAGTAGCGAGGTCACCATGACGCGTTCATAGAGATCGACGCCGATGCGCTTGCATTCCCTGTAAAGGGCCGGTTTCATTCCTGTTCCCCAGATACGTAAGCATGTCCTGGTCTCGTAGTCGTAAGCAAAGAGCAGTCCAGTGGCTTCGTCCCTGAAAGGGGCCCCTTTGAATACGTTGTCTGTGTTCCGGATTTTCATGCCCATTTGCCCCAGTTCGCAAAGGGCGTCCCAGCTATCCCTGGCAGTTATGTAGTTGGAGATGAGGTTTGCGTAGCCCCCTTTGTACTTTTGAGCGGGCTCCAGGACGTATTCTTCGGGGTCCACCTTGCTGGCGGGATTGGAGGGGCAATCCATCCAGTGATCGACACCGGAGCCTGCCGCGCCGCTGTGCTTAACAGGGCTTTTGTGCACGAGTACGACCTTCAGCCCTTTCCCTGCGGCAAGGATGGCTGCAAAGCAACCCGACACTCTTCCCCCCCAGAACAAGGACATCTGCTTCGACTCTGGTTTCCTTTCCATAGCGCACGGGATAAGGCCATTGAAGCGGCGCCTGAGGGTCCAGGTTCAATTCATCGTTTCTCATCGCAAACCTCCATTTGAAGTCGTATCCTGGCTTCACTCGCAATCATGATCGACTCTGTCCCTATGCAGGGTGACATGTACCCCGGTGGTGTCAGGGAGGTGATGGTAACGATATGTTGATGTGCATCGAAGTTATCGCGAAAAAACCCTGTTTGTCAAGCAACTGCAATAGGGGATCAGGAGGAACCATTAACTTTCTTCTC
>JAFDIC010000253.1 GCA_019308525.1 Deltaproteobacteria bacterium | reverse complement strand
TATCTGATGGAGTCCTTTGATGGATCCCGGGAGGCTCGTTAAAATCGACCTTGAAAAGGGTATTGTGGACCACCAGGTAATCCCCGATGAGGTGATTCGCGATTTCTGCGGTGGAAGGGGTCTTAATATGAGGCTGCTCTCTCCCCATCTCTTAAGGCCCGGGGATCCCCTTGCGCCCGACAACCCCATAGTCTTCAGTCCCGGCCTGCTTTGCGGCTTGCCCAGCCTCGGGTCCAGGATGAGCATAAGCTCCAGGTCACCTGAAACCGGACACCTGGGCGATTCAAACATGGGAGGGGAGCTGGGAGTGGAGATGAAGGCCGCCGGCATAGATGCCCTTATGGTTGTCGGCCGAAGCAACTCACCGGTATACATACTCATTCAAGATGACCGCGTAGAGATTCGGGATGCAAGACACCTCTGGGGAAATGACCCTGTGGAGACTCAAAAACACATCCGCTCAGAGCTCCAGGATGAGCGGGTAAGGATAGCTACCATAGGTATAGCAGGTGAAAACAGGGTGCGATTTGCCGGTGTCCGAACCGGCCTCAAGAATATGGCAGGCCGAACCGGCATGGGAGCAGTGATGGGCTCTAAGAAGCTCAAGGCCGTCGCCGTGCGAGGAACAAGGGACATTCAGCCCCGGGACCCACGGGGATATCTGGCCTTCTACAGGGAGGTCTATGACGGGATCCTCAAGAGCAAATGGGTCAAGGCCCTTGGGCGATGGGGGACACCGCTCCTCATGAAAAACTCCAACACTCTGGGTTTTCTGAGCGTCCGCAACAACCAGTCCACCACCTTCGGTGACAAAGGCGACTACCTGGACGCGGAGCACCTGGATACTTACTCAAAGGGCATGGTCGCTTGCACGAGCTGTCACGTGCACTGTAGACACCGTTATTACATTGATGCGGGGCCTTACGCAGGGACATTGGGCGAAGGCCCTGAATACGCCTCCATAGGATCCATGGGATCAAAGCTGGGCAACGAAGACCTGGAATGTGCCATTTTCGCATCCGAACTTTGCAATCGTCTGGGCCTTGACACCATATCAACGGGCTCTTACATTGCGTGGGCCATGGAGCTTTACCAGAGGGGCATCATTGATGAGTCCCTGGTTGGATACCCGATTCCCTGGGGGGATCAAGGAGCCATCATAAGGCTGCTCCGGGACATAGCCAACCGGGAAGGATTCGGGGATATCCTTGCTGAAGGTAGGTTGGCCCTGGAAGCCATAGTCCCCGAAGGAAAGAAATACCTCCTCCAGATAAAGGGCCTCCCCATTGAGATGACGGACGAAAGGGCCCCCAAGAGCTTCGCCCTGGGCATGGCCACTGCATCGCGGGGGGCATGTCACATGAGGAGCCGCCCCTCACTTGACGTCCTGGGGCTGCCGGCCCCCCTGTTGAGGGACATCTACGGTGGCGAGGTTTCCCCCTCTTACCTGGACTATGAGGGTAAAGGTCGCATGGTCTGGTGGCACGAACGTAACAACGCCTTTTGCGATTCGCTGGGGGTATGCCGTTTTATCTCTGTGTTCAGCAGTCCCAACGCCCCAAAGGCAAAGGAGTTTGCCCGCTTGATCTATCATGCCTTCGGCAGAAAGTATGATCCTGGCGAACTCTGGGACGCGGGTGAACGCGTATGCACCCTGGAACGGATGATACTCCTGGGAAACGGTATCACCAGGGATGACGATACCCTGCCTTCCAGGTACTTTGATGAACCCATTGAGGACGGCCCGGCCAGGGGCGAGGTGATAGAACCCGCGAGGTTCCAGGAAATGCTCCAGGAGTACTACTACCTCCACGGCTGGGACATCCACGGGGTTCCAAGGGAAAGCACATTAAGAAGGCTCGGACTATCAGGGGTAACATGGTCCAGTGAGCAAGACCCTCAGGCTAAAAATCAAACCTGATCTGTGTTCGGGATGCCGGCTGTGCGAGATGATCTGCTCGCTCAGTCACTTCGGATCGGTCAACACCAATCGGTCTGCTATTCGTATCCTGAAAGACGATCTGAACACGGGGGCGTGCAGGCCCAGGGTCTGCACCCAGTGCAAGAAGATGCTGTGCCTGGGCCGGGAACAGGAAAAGGCGCAAAAGTACAGGGGGCGTTTTCTATGGGACGAAACACTGGAAGGATCATGCCCCTTCGAGGCATTGCCGTCGTGGAACGGGGAAGTCTACCATTGTGACCTCTGTGGGGGAGACCCGGCCTGTGTCAAGTATTGCAGCACGGGTGCCATCAGCATTTAAGAAAGGGCTGCGGGTAAAAGGAGAAGGAAACCGTGGAAAGAATCATTCGCAAAATACTCCTGGTATTCGCGGCAGGGTGTGCAGGAGGCCTTGCAAACAGCATTGCCGTCTGGCTCTTCGGCCTGTGGGGTATCACAACGGCCCTTGGTGTCAAAATAGCACCCGACCTGACTCCTGCGTGGCTTTACCCCAGGATCGTATGGGGTGGGATCTGGGGGTTCCTCTTCCTGGTTCCCATCTTGAGACGGAGAACCATCTCCAGGGGATTCCTCTTCAGCCTTGGTCCAACTGTAGTGCAGTTATTCTACGTCTTTCCCCTAAAGACCTACAAGGGTATACTGGGCATTGATTTGGGCATCCTCACCCCTCTGTTCGTCCTTTTTTTCAACTTTGTATGGGGATTCACTGCGGCCTTTGTCCTCAGGCTGGCCAGAAGCAACTAGCCCCCTCCACACATCTTAACAGGCTCTTGCCCAGGTCACTCCATTGGACTTGTCCCTGAATAGAGCGCACAGACCGTCACTACCGTTGTTGTCCCTGTGTAACTAGCTCTTCCTGTAGGAGCAAGGTCCTCCTTGCGATGAGAGGCCCAAAGTTCAAGGTTGGCTGCTCTAGCCTCCCTCCCAGAGGAGTTCAAGCTTGGTCGAAGATCACGGGAGAGCCTGCTGGAAGGAAATACATACTGCCATTTTCATTCCCTGGCCGCGTTTGGGTATTTCATCCCCACAGCATGGGGCAAATACACCTCGCCGTAATCATCAGCCAGGTCCTTTTCTTGAATGAGCTTGACCCGCCCAAGGTGCGTATCCAATGCAGGCTTGATATTTTCAGGAAATTGAAGGCCTGGTTCTGCGTGGACTTCGAGATCTTTTCCCAACAGCAAGCCAGGCCAAGAAGGCTTCAACTTCAAGTTCACCCATCTCCTTCGGGCGTCTCTTGTCATGAAAGAGAATGAAGCGTCTGATCCAGCTCAGGTAGGTGACTTCGGTGCGGTATGCATAGTGCTTCAACCGCATGACATCCCGTACCTGGTCCAGCAATTCCCGCCGCCTTCCAGTGCCACATAATTCTTGCTTTTTCATATTCATTATGTAACACTTATTTTAGACTATATTCAACAGGTTATACGACAATATCTTGTATCATTGCTCGAATCCTTAACACTTGATGGTTCAGGGCGCCTGCGGCGGCGTGAAGAAAACGTTCGAGCGGAAATCCCGCCCTCCGGGCGTGAGTCCGGCCCCTTGGTTGAGAAAAATGATGAACCATTATTAAGCAATCTCTTCAAGCAGTAGCGAGGCCAAGATACCATTACTCCTATCAGTGCCTCAACCAATGTTCATCATTTCCCCCAAGGCGGGGGTTCCGCTCAACTCCTCATTAACACTTAGAAAGACAGTTCACTATGCAATAGAACGAGGCAAAGGAGTATAAGATGGAATTGAAAGAGAAAATCAAGAAGGAGATCGATTCGCTCCCAGAAGAATATCTGCCTCAACTTGAGCGATACCTTGAAACAATAAAAAACGGCAAGCAAAAAGAAAAACGGATCAAGACCGTCCATTTGAAAGGAAAATTCGATAATCTAGATATAAGAAGAGTGGCATATGAATAATTCAGTATTGGTTGATATGAATGTGCTGATATTCGCTGTTGATGCTGACTGTCAATTTCATAATCGTGCACTCGAATTTCTGTCAGAGCCAGCATTGGTATTGCATATGGTATATCAACAATAGCCACAAATGACATTGCCGATTTTAGGCGCATAAAAGAGGTAGAAATTAGGCAAATATGAATGATATTGCGCTAACAAAACAAGGATTAGTTCCGAGTCGAGGAACGGGGGCTCGGGACTAATCGATTAATCAGTGAATCAGGAGCCTTGGTGGTTGGGATAAAGTTAAGAAGATGAGACTGAAGGGACAGGAGCGCATCAAGAGCGATCAACGAATATTAGGGGATAGCGATTTTGTGAGTGATGTACTTTTGGAATCGGAAGAGCAATTTTCCCGGAGATATAGACTCAAGAGCCTGGGCTACGATTTTGAGGGAGTTGTTAAGAGGGTCTCCAGGATATTTCAGTTGGAAGAGGAATGCATAACTGCAAGAGGGAGGCAAAAGGAGCGGGTGAAGGCCAGAGATTTACTCTGCTATTGGGCTGTGGTTGACTTGGGAATGTCAATGGTAGATTTGGCTAGAAGATTTGACATAACGCCTGGTGCTATCAGTTATGCGGTTCGGCGGGGGGAGAAAATAGCAAAAGAAAGGGGTTACCAGCTTGATAATGAGGTTATTTGAATATTGACGGTCGTCCCCTTCTTCAGTCCCCTTCTTCACAATAAACTTACCACCGGAATATTGAGTTGGAGTCGTCTTGGGTCGGGGTCGGGTCGTCGACTCTTTGTTTCCGGCGTTTTCTTCAGAGGACTCCATATGAGATTTGAAAGTGGCTTGACTTTTGTGTGGGTATGATATATTGTCATACCAAAGGTGATATTATGTCTAAGACCAAAGTAGCCATCACACTTGATGAAAAAACGCTGGGTCGTCTGGATCGGCTAGTGAAGGAACATATGTTTCCAAGCCGAAGCACAGCTATTCAACAGGCGATTGAAGAAAAACTTGAGCGACTCGAACGAAGCCAACTAGCTCGGGAATGTGCCAAGCTGGACCCTGAGTTCGAGAAGGCGATGGCTGAAGAGGGAATGTCTGAGGAGTTGAGCGAATGGCCCGAATATTGAGAGGTGAAATCAGGTGGGCGGATTTGAATCCAGTCAGGGGGCGGGAACAAGCTGGTTTTCGCCCCATTCTTATTCTAAGTCACCATGTGTTCAATATGCGCTCTGGGACGGTCATCGCCATGGCTATTACAAGTCAACCTCAACGTGCGGGGTTTCCTCTGACTCTGGAGCTGGATTCAACAGTTTTACCGAAGCGCTCGTGGATCAAAATTAGCCAGATTAGAACCCTGTCGATTGAAAGGGTTGGTAAGAAGATTGGGGCTGCAACACCCGAGCAATTGGACCAAGTCATCGAAGGTCTAAATGAGATAATCGGAAGTTGACCCGATTGCTGCAGACGGACCAGACAAACAGCTTCGTTGACTATTTGGACCGAGTTCAGAAGATCCTGTGTTGGTCGTTTGGTCGGGAGCGAAAGCGATCGTGTGGGTCGCGGGCGGGCCATGCTAACAAATACCGTCAGGGTTCATCCCTTTTCCCCATGAGGCTTTGGGTAACGGACTGGAAAGATTTGACGCTAGCCTGCCATAAGATTGCGACAAAAAGTCGTCCCTACGGGATACGGTGATCGTCATTGGATTGCGGCAAGATGGCGTTCCCCCAAAGGGAGTGCTGAAGATCAAACGATGCCGGCCACATATAAATATATGGGCCGGCATCATCCCGCTCATAACCAGGCTAATTCGAAGATAAGCGTAACTGCTGCCTCTCTGTGATCGGCGGTAGCCGGAAGTTGCAAAGATTGCAGTGTCCTTGTCAGACATCTCAAGAATGTCTTGTCCTTTACCTTCCCCTTCGTGACCCGAACCTCCTTGACCTTGCCATCAGGACTGATGATCAACCTGAAGCCTATCTCGCCTTTATGCCCGGGGACCTGACCGACGGTTATCTGTAGGCAGTTGTTTGCCCCGAGTACATCCCTTTCTACGATCTTTCTCACGGACTTTGTGGTGATTCCACCTGATACCAGGATCTTCTTTAACCTGAGATTCGGCTTCCTGACTGACGCCTCGGCCTTCAAGGAATCGG
>JAFDIC010000252.1 GCA_019308525.1 Deltaproteobacteria bacterium | reverse complement strand
GTTTAAATGACTCAGTTGACATTTTAATAAGGAGTTGACGAGGGCTGTCTCAGATAAAAACGGTGTCCTATAATGAGTCATTATGTAAACCTGAACGATATCTAACTCAATCAAACTCACTATTCTTGCCCAGGTCCACAGACCTGCAAGGCCTTTAAGAAGTTAACAAGGTTTAACGATGCTAAAAGAAACAAAACAAAACTCAATCATCAAAAGATTTCCTCACATGCTCCCAGCGGAGTCAGCTTTATGGCTTGGCTTTCTGAGAAAATTCGGTTCTGGCTGGACAAATTTTCAGTACGATGTTCATGTTGGTGAAGGGCTTACGCTTGGTCCGGATTACGATGTCATGACTCAGGGTCTCGCGAAGGCACTTACCCAGAAGAGGATCGATGCTCTTGGGTGGAGGCAGGGTGTTCCGTGGATCTTCGAGGTTAAGGTTCAGGCTGCTTTATCTGCTTTAGGCCAGGTCATGGGATATCGTGCGCTATATGTGAAGACCTTTCGGTGGGAAGGGGATGTGAGGCTGGCTATAGTGACGGACATGGTGATGCCAGATGATCGGTACGTTTTTGAGGCGCACGGGATCAAGGTTTTCATAGTTGAACCCGCTTTTTGAGGATTTCCTGCCGTTTTTTTGGGGTCAGAGGGCCTTGATGACCCCTGTTCCTGGTAAGAAGAGGTCACCTCCCTTGAGGAAACGGGCCCCCTCGCTACGCTCGGGGCCGTTTCTATAGTACTTCTTATGCTGAAGAGAGTTCTTAGAGGCCACCTTTGGCCTCCCGGTGAGTTTCAGGAGGCGGAAAAGGCGTTTTGCGTGCATGTGTGCCCATTTCCATGCGCGGGGGAGGGGTTTATAGAGATTGCTCAGTGATATGATGCGGCCATCGGGCAGGCGTTTTTTCCTCTGGACCCGCTCAAAGAACCCGTCGCGGACCAGCTCATCAACGTATCTCCTGATAGTGCGTTCGGAGACCTGGCGGTCAAGTTCTTGGTTGACCATTTGGGTGAGTTTCTTTATTAATATAGAGAGATAATGTTTCCGGTTGGTAGCCATGAGTGAAAAAAAGGTTGACATGATGATCTGGAATGCGTAACCTTTAGGAGAAGTCATATGGATTCGCCTCCTTTCGGCTTCGATTATTTACTTGTTGTTTCCGGCCTGCCCCGCTCTGGCACCTCGCTTATGATGCAGATGCTCAGAGCGGGTGGGATCCGGATCCTACACGACGCAACGCGCCCACCTGATGAATATAATCCTAAAGGATATTTCGAGTCAAGCCGTTTTCGCGGTCTCCGCGTACGTGAGATCATACCTGATCTGTACTACGGCTATGCCGTGAAGGTCGTGGCCCCTTCGCTTCCCTACCTCCCCACTGGCTTCAACTATCGCGTGATCTACATGATGCGGGATATCACAGCTACACTGCGCTCGCAGGATCATGCTCTGGGCGTCGAGATGGACCATACATATGAAAAGGCCCTGCCGCATCGCTCCGTGATTTGGCAAGACCTGCGCCAAAAGGCCTGGTCCTTCGTGGAAAAAACGCCCGGTTTCGAGGGCATACGGATCTGGTATGAAGATATTCTCCGCGACCCCGAGACGTGGGCCGAGGCCGTGGCTGTCTTTCTTGGTCTGGATCTGGATACCAAAAAAATGGCCCAGGCTGTAAGCCCAGGCCTTAAGCATTTTTAAGGCTAGAACCGTAGGTCAAAGAGTTTTGCCCACTCTTGCTTGCGCTCCGTGGACAGGCGCAAACCATAGTCCAGGAGCCTTTGGCCCATCTGATGACCGATCCTGCGAAGTACCCGCCTGGTGTTCACCTTGCAGTCCCAGTGATACAAGGCGAACTCCAGCGCTCCCATGATCGCGAGCATGCAGGTGCGGTCTATCTGGATTTTTTCCATCTGTTGATACCATTCCGGATCATTGAATTCTGGGAATAGGACTACTGGCATCGTTTACACCCTCCCTGCCAGCGGGCCCAGGACCTTCTCCACCATGTCACGGGTCAGGGCCGCGCCGACATACTTGGCCCACTGGGCTATCAGTTCCTTTTTACGCCTCGCCGGGATCGGCAGGGTACGCAGGAAAATGATGACTTCTTCTTCCTTGTCCTTCGCCAATAGCCCGGCGGGGAATATCTCTACTCCTGCCATGATCCATCGCTCATCGTGTGGCTGTTATACCACTTTCGGAAACATTCACCGTCACAAAAATGTAGCTCTTTATATGGGTAACGGCTCTGCTTCCAATATACTATCATTTCAGGAATTGACACACATTCGCGCTTGTCAACCACACTACCACAATAATCGCAAACCATTTTTAACATCATTCCCCCCTCCTCGCCTCTGCCGAGACCTTCACGTACATATCCCATACCTTCTCTTGGACCGCCTTAACGTACTGCCGAGCCTCTGTAGCCTTAAAGGCTATGTTTGAGAGCTCTGAGTGTAAGTCATCACATAGATTTCCCAACCGCTCAACAGCGGACTCAAGCCTTTGCAATGGGCTTGATCCAGAGCTTCCAGTAGGAGAAGGGGCCTCCTGGGGTTGGCTTTCTAACTCCGGTAACTTCTTTTCCTTCAATGACGAAGTTTCCGACAATTGCCCTTTCAACTCCTGAGAGTCTTTTTTTGACATACTTATCGACCTCCTCAAATTCTTTTTTTAGTGGTTTCAGGTATTCCCTGCGTGCCAGGGCTTCTTCGAGCTCTGGGTCTACCAGGATATCTGCGCCTTTGGCCAGCTCGACGGTCGGCTGGCAGAGATTGAAGTAGGCGCAATCAAGGCATAGCTTCTCATCGTATGGGATCCGGTCCGGGATCCGCCCGGCCTTCACTGCCTGGTTTACCCTCTCAAGCTTTCTGAGGATCCCCTCCGTGTAATCTAAGTAGTCGTACAAGTTGCACCAAATCACTTTTGGGACGTAGGTACTCTTCGACTTCAGATAGAACATGCCGAGCTCTTCACCGCTCATCATCTGGTAGAGCAAGAGCTGAGCCGGATACCTCCGGACCCAGGGCGCATTGGAATTGAGCATGTCCTCAATGCTGTTGAGATTACTCCATTCTCGATGGTTCAACCCCTTGATTTCCAGCGGCACGAGGTTGCCGTTGACCTGGATCCGCGCGTCGATCCTGCCCGTGAGCTCGACTTCGGGCCAGCGGAAAGGCCTTTGTTGCTCCACGACGTTAAAACCCGCATCCTGGAGCTCGCGGAGGGCTTGTTGCTCGATGTGGTTGCCCCCCTCGAAAATGAATTGCAGAGTCACGTCATGGGGATCCTTCTTGTCCCATGCGGTACGTTGATAGTACAAGTACCGCTCACACTCGTGGCCCGCCTCTGAGGCGTGGTTTGCGTGGACGGGCCAGACCTTGATGTCCTTTTCCTTGCGGCGGATGACTGCCTGTGCGATGTCAGGTAAGCTCATTGATCCTGTCCCTCCGTTTTCTTTTCATCAATCGGTATTTCCGATACATTTGCCTAAAATTATGTGCGACACAGATATTCTGTGTCACAGGGTTCAGCCTATCCATATCATCTAAATGACACAGGCATGCAAGCCACCAGACATAATGATAAAACATGGCTATCCTGACACCTCCTTAGTTCCCCCTATTCTGGCTTGATCAGATCTAAAAGATCCCTTTCTATTCTTTTGAGCTCTTCGGCCAGGTAGGCCGTGAGTTTGTGCCTGTTCGGTTCAAGTGCCTTCCAGTCTTGCGGGATTGAGATGTCCACGCTCGCCTGGCTGTTGTATCCATCGCCAATCTCAATTTTAATCTTCATTTTACATTACCTCCTTTATCTTCGCCTCCCATTCTTCTAGTTCCAGCTCCCCGGGTGCCTCTGCCACGTACTTGAGAAGCGTGTTGAGGGCCGGGAGCGGTAGTTTTTCGGGTATAGTTCCCAGGATGGACTCCTGGGTCGAGCCGATAACTTTTTTACAGGCCATTCTCGCCAGCATTGCTCTTTGTTCCTCTGAGGCGTACTCCGAGGCCTCCGCGGCCGTCTTCTTAGGTGCTTGTTTTTTCTGCGGTTTTTGGCCTTTAAATTCGACTTTCTGTGCCTTGGCTTCCGAGATCCCGTATTTCTTGAGTACCTCCCAGGAAAGACCACGAAGACCCAGAAGCCGGGTGATCCCATTTCTCTCCATATCCGAGTAAGCATCCTTGATAATGTTTCCAAGGTTGATCTCCCCTATGTGACGTTTTCTGCCTTTATCTATGTACCAAAAGGGCTTTCTGCTCCATGCAACCCCTATGGCATCAACCCATAGGCCGGTGGGCTCATGGCCTACCTTTCCGGTGCATACAATATAATAATGAGGTCCTTCATCATCTTTCAGGTCCATCTTTTCCCACTTCCATTCCTTCACGGTCAGACCCAGGGCTCGGCCGACACGTTCCGCTCCCGGGGCCGTAAGCCAGGCCTTACCCCCGAAGCTAGCCCAATCTTCGGGATAGGTGTTTGCGAGCGCAATCTCCATGACCCTTTGCGCGACCATGGAGTGTTGCTCGAAATGTGGCAGGACCTCCGCAGGAAGCTCTCCTTCCCGCCTAGTCAGTGCTTTCTCCTTCTCCATGCTCTTTCTCCTTTGGCATAGCTTCAAGTTGCTCTTTAGTACGCAGCTCTATTGTGCCGTCCGGCATCTCAACCGCGTACCCCTCCACTTCCCCCACCTGGGGGATCTTGAATTTGAGTTTGGGTACTTCTTCCGGCATCTAATCACCTCCTTTCTTGATAATCTCTGCCCTGTCGGCAGCAAGGATCTTGACAGGTTTTCCCGTAACCTTGTCTTTCACGATCTGACCGGGTTTAAACTGATATGCCAGGATCTCTTCCCTCGTGGGGTGTAACTCTTCGCCTGGCTTCCTCTTAGCCTCCAGGTCCTTCTTTGTCGGGACCATTGTGTCCAGTGCCTTGAACGGATTGTACGCCACTGTCCAATATCCTCCTTTTCATAAGATATTCGTATTCCAGGGCATCTATTAGCGCCCTAATGTCCGCTAAGCGGTCGGGTAATGGTTTCATTCTCTGGACTATTGTCACGACACGGTGAAATAGGTGATTCCTCAAGCTTAAAGTCCAGTCAGGAAACCTTTTTCTATCAGGATGATGATCTGGCATCTCAAACCCCTTATCTGGTGCGGTTTTTCAGGCCGACCTCGTCATTTAGCCGAGAATCGACGATCTCATCTTGACGCATACCTAACTATCCCCCTTTAACCTTAAATTCCACTGCCTGCCACCATCCCTGCTCCCTGGTGAATTTTTTATACCCTCTCACTTCTATAGGGAAACCCTGTTCTAACCGCAATAAGTTAATTTCGTCTGCCAGTGATATTGCATCCCAAAGAGCAGTATGGAAACCACCACAATACCCATATTGCCACTCAACGACTGCCGCTTCCTCTGGCTCAAGCCCATACTTTTCCATCAACCATTTATATGACACTATGGCCATGGCTCCCCCCTTTCTTCTGTTTGTGTTGGGTTTTGGTTTTGAGGTTCTTCCTGCCGCCCCTCTCGTTCCATCTTCATTGCCTTGTAGAGCTCAGGCATTATATTGCGGAGGTCAGTGTAGCACTCTCCGCAGAATTTCATAATCATGAGGTGATCCAACTGGAAGTCTTTCCGGCAGCAGGAGCACCGACCTTTGGGTGCAGGATACTCTTCCGTCTTCACTTCCGCTGGTGGGATCTCCGGAGGTGGCTCCGGTGCCATCTCTGCCGCCTTCTCGCGAGCAACCCAACCACGTACCGTGTCTATCGTAGCCCCTCCATCTATCGCGTAGCGGAGGTAATACTTCCTTTTCCCTTCATCAGTGATCTGTCCCAGGGCTTTGCCCATGAGGCGGGCAAGCTCTTCCTGGGTGTACCCGAACTCATCAATCAGATGGTGCAGGGTACGTGAGAGCTCAATGGGGGTCAGATCTTCACTGAAAAGGTTTGCGTGCAATTTCTTGAGATCCCGCTCCTTGGCAGGGCTGTCAATGACGAGACAGGGAATCGTGGGGATCCCGGCCATCTTTGAGGCCAGAAAGCGCCGGTGGCCATCTTCGATTTCATAGCGTCCATCCCGCTCAAACACCCGGATAGGCTTGAGGACCCCGACCTGTTTAATGCTATTAGCCAACTCTTCAAGCCCCTCGCGCATGATCGTGTCTCTAACATCATATTCCGGCTCATCTATTAGGTCGATGCTGATCTCTTCTAGCTTCATCTCCAGGAAACCTCACTTTCTGTATGATTATCTTGCCATCCTGCACGGATAGCATCACATAATCGCCGTCTATCCATCCCAGGTGATCAATGAATCGCCTTGGTACGGTGAAGGCGACCGAATTACCGATGGCTAAGAGTTTCCTTATAACCATGATATTAACACCTCAGTTTAATTGTTCTAACAATTTAATATATGGTGTATGGGCATGTCAACCCAAAAAATTCCGATAGTTGTTATCGGAAAAACCTATTGACAAACGCAAAAATCGTGCCATATACTATGATCATCTTACCCGATGCGTGGCATCGGGAAAACCGATCATTGAAAGGGGGTTTGGAGATGGCAAGGATTAGGAGTGCATCAGAGATTGCGGAGAAGTACGCCCGCGTAAC
>JAFDIC010000251.1 GCA_019308525.1 Deltaproteobacteria bacterium | reverse complement strand
CATCTTCACCCTGTTCTTCTCATCAAAAGGAGGAAGAGGCACAGGGCTTGGTCTCTTCGTATCATACGAGATCATCCAGAAACACGGGGGCTCGATCGAGGTGGAATCAACCCCAGGGCAAGGGAGCCTCTTCCTCATAAAAATCCCCCGAACCCAACCCGACTCATCCCAAAACTCCGGCACCCAGGTCTTTTTGTCCAGTCCTGACCCTTGAACCTCCCCGTGTAGGAGCAGCATTCTGCTGCGATCCCAGAACTTTGAACCTTGAACTTTGAACCTTGAACTTTGAACCTTGAACCTTGAACTTTGAACCTTGAACCTTGAACTTTGAACCTTGAACCTTGAACTTTGAACCTTGAACTTTGAACCTTGAACCCTGAACTTTGAACCTTGAACCTCGCCCTGCGTATGGACTGAGACGACTGCGCCGGCACAACCAGCGTATCGGAGCGCGCTGGAGTAAGGCGTAGAAATCACCCTGAAGCGTCTTTGCTAAGGAGTGTCGTCCTTGAGGAAGACCCTGTGATATTCTTCCTCGCTCAGGTATTGCTTCAATAACCTTGTCAGGAGATCGAACAATTCTCTCAAATCCGTCTCTGACATCCTTTCCCTGAGCAGCGCAATGTTTTCATCGTCTGAGAACTTCTGGAGATAATAGGTGAGTGTATGCTCGTCGGTTTCTCTGTCCAGGCCGAAACCTACCAAGCCATTGTATTCTTCCACGAAATCGTGACTGTGCTTACCCACGGGCCGTCACACCTCTTCCAACCCCGCCCGCACCTTTATCAACTCCGCGACGATGCTGACAGCAATTTCTTCAGGCGTCTCAGCGCCGATCTCGAGGCCTATGGGGGCATGGACCCTTTTGAGGTCTTCCTCTGTAAAGCCCTCCTCCAGGAGCTTCTTGTAGAGTATGTTGCGCTTGCGCCTGCTCCCTATCATACCGATGTACTTGGCAGGTGTCCTCAGGGATTGTTCGAGCACCGTCCTGTCGTGCATGTGTCCCCGGGTTACGATAACGATATATGAGGAGCCGTCGACCTCCAGCTTCTCCATCACACCTTCGAAGGGATATTCGTGGACCTCGGCGGCCTCGGGAAACCTCTCCCGGCTCGCAAACTCCTTCCGGTCATCGACAACCACCACCTCGAAACCCACCCTCGCCGCAAGCGGGACGATTTGTTCGCTCACATGGCCGCCACCGAACACGAAAAGAACCGGCTCCGATAGAATGGGCTCAACAAATAGCTCCAGGTCCTTTCCTTCCCTGTCCTTGAATATCAGGATCTCCCCTGCCCTTTTCTTAAGGATTTGCTCCATTTCTCGTTTGAGGGCTTCTTCCACTTCCTTCTCCCCGGCCAGAGATCCATGGGTCAGGCCTGTCCCCTCCACAAGAATCTTTGGCACGAGGCCCTCTTCCCAGCGGCCTGGATCCACAGCGGTCGCCAACACGGCCCTTTCTCCGGCCTCCTTTATTTCCAGTGCCCTCTTGAAAATGGGGATGTACATGCCCTTTTCAGCGGAGATGTACTCAAGGAACACTTCTGCGTCCCCACCGCACAGCATATCGGTCTTTTCCACGTCAGTGCCTTTCAGGACAAAGTTGAGTCTCGAAGAGGCACGATTCTCAAAGACCTCCTTTGCGCCCTCCAGGACCTGTGCCTCGAGCCTCCCGCCGCCGATGGTGCCCACAAAAGATCCGTCCTTTCTGATAAGAAACTGGGTTCCCTTGCCCCTTGGCACTGATCCCTTTTGCACAATAATGGTGGCAAGCACGACAGGCTCGTTTTCTTCCATGGATTCTATGAGTCTCCTATAGATCTCTTTCATCCTGTGCCTCCATCACCTGGTATCTCTTTTCCCTCAGGGACCCGATCACCACTCGCTCTACTCCTGCCGGTCCCTTGCCCAATATCATTGACGCCAATTCCCTTGCTCCCTTATCCTCATCCGATAGGTCAATCTTGTTCAGGAAGGCAATCCTTCTTGCCCCTCTCGGAGCACCCTTGAACATTCCCCGTGGCTCAAGGAATACCCTGGCCAGGATCGCAGGAGTCAAGACCTCCCCCGGTCTTGCTCTCGTAATCTCTTCAAAGAGATTCAGCCTGAACACCACTTCCGGCACCGCGCTCTGCCACAGGGCATCCAGCCCCAACATGGCTATGACCATGGTCGCGGACGCGGGCACAACGGGCTCATGGTCCGCCGGTGCCTTGACAGGATGCCCCGCGGATCCGTCCCCTTCAAGTATCAGGTAGTCAATCTCTTGGTTTCCGTAAATTTCATCCGCGATCTCTGGCGCGACCCCCTCAACCTTCCCGGACTCTAGCACTTTTCTCCCGAGGAAAAAGCATTTCTCGTTTCGGAGGGCCTCTTCCAAGTCCGCATTCCGGTAACCTGGGCCGTCCCCTCCAATGAGAACGTTGGCGGACTCCTGTGCCTCCCTCAACCAGATCTTGGTCGTGGTCGAGGCTATGACCTTTTTCCCTGCGCTGTGCAGCTCCTTTGCAAGAGAGAACATGAGGGTCGTCTTCCCTCCTCCTCCCACGAGCACAATATGTTCTTTCCTTCCGGGTGCCAGCGCCTCTTGAAGTGTGTGTACCTGCTTCTCCAATTTTGTATCCAATCCCCTGGCAATTCACATGGACCTAACCCACCATGTCGGTGGCCAAAGATTTCCTTACTTACTTCTTTCTCAGCACCCTGTTATCGCCCACACGCACCGTAACCTGGGTACGATCGAAATACTCTATCAAAGGTATGGTATATTTCCGGGAAGCCCCGGTCATCTCCTTGAACTGTGGAGTGGTGATCTCCCCCTTTTCTTTCAAGAAATCAATGAGGTTCTTCTTCAGCCCCTCAATAACGTCCCGGTGAAAGTAGAGGTCTTCTTTGACCTTTACAAGGACCCCTTCCCCCAGCATCACGTTCAGGACATCCGCGGCCCTGTCACCGGGCAACTTACCTTCCAGTTCTTTGAAATAGGGAGGCTGGAGCCCACCCTTGAGATAGGCCTCTTCAATGGCCTTTCTCGTCCTCTCCTGGTTCTCACCCAGGGTGACCTGGTGAGAGGCAAGCCTCAAGGTCTCTCTCTCCTGCACAACCGCTTTCTCTCTTATGAGACTGGAGATGACATGGTTGAAAAGCTTTTGGTTCCGTGAACCCACGGTCCTGGAACGAAGCTCCTCCTTTTGCAGCCCCACCTTCAGGGGAAAATCCCTGTGGTATGCCGCCAGGGTTTCTATGATCCCCTGCTTTGCCCTCGCGAGGTATTCCGAATGGATATAGATATTCTTCTCCTTGTCATACTCCACCAGATTCCCCCGTTGCAGCAGGTTTTCCACCACTTCCCCAAACCCTGATTTGTTCACATTGGTGAGAAAATGAAGGTCTCTTCGATTGATGCCTTCGAAGCGCCCCATCCTCACAAACAACTCGGCGATCTCCTCGGATGTCCCTCGGCTCAAGACCTCCAACTCTGACAGGAGGACCTGTGAGAAGCGCTTTTTCTTTTTGGGCAGGGGGTTGAGGATCTCACCCCCCCCGATGGTTTGAACCGGGGAATAGCTCCTGAGAACGTAGCGGTCTTTCCGGAGCAGGGCGGTTTGCTCCTCCAGTCTCACCTGGGCGAAACACCCCTCCCCGGGCTTTAGCTCTTCCCTGTCGAGCAGGACGACACTTGCCATGATCTCCGATGTGCCGGAGTGGAATCGAACCTTGCCCCTGTTCTTCAAGCCCCTTGGGGCGCTGGGAAGCAGTTCCAGGGAAACGTCCACCAGGTAGGTAGGGCGCAGGCTCCCCTTTTCAGCCACTATGTCCCCCCTTTGAATTTCCCTCCTCTCTACGCCCTGGAGGTTGATTGCAGTGCGCAGACCGGCCTTCACCTGGTTGACTTCTCGATTATGTATCTGGATTCCCCTGACCCTGGAAACAATCCCCCTGGGATATATGGTTACTTCGTCTCCCACCTTTATGGACCCTGAAATTGTCGTCCCCGTTATGACAGTTCCAAAACCCTTCATCGTAAACACACGGTCTATGGGGATGCGGAAAAAGGCGCCTGAACGTCTTTCAGGAACTGCCTTGGCTATCTTTCCTATGACATCCTTCAGCTCCTCCAGCCCTTCGCCCGTAACCGCGGAAACCTCCACTACGGGAGCCCCTTCCAAAAAGGTGCCTTCCAGGAAATCCGTCACGTCTTCTCTCACCAGCTCCAGCCAGTCGGCCTCCACCATGTCCTTCTTTGTCAATACCACCAGGCCGTGTTTGATATCGAGGAGGCTGCATATCTCCATGTGTTCCCTCGTCTGGGGCATCACTCCCTCGTCTGCTGCTATGATCAGGGCGACCATGTCAATCCCCGTGGCCCCCGCTACCATGTTCCTGACAAACTTTTCATGCCCGGGCACATCAACGATTCCCACGAGCTGGCCCCCTGGCAATTCCAGGTAGGCGAACCCCAGCTCTATCGTGATGCCCCTCTCTTTTTCCTCCTTGAGCCTGTCCGTGTCAATGCCGGTAAGGGCCTTTACCAGGGTGGTCTTACCGTGATCTATGTGTCCCGCAGTGCCCAGTATGACCTGCTTCATGTGCCGTTCACCTTCCATGGCATAGTATTCTAAACAAATAAAGCCATTTACCGCGAGTGTCAAGCTCACATATCGGCCCTCATTCAAGGGGGCTGTGCACCTCTGTGCACCTTTTCGATACTTTAAGGGATCGAGGCAATGAAGCCAGGCAGGGGCGGGGCATGCAACAGGAATTGTAGGCAAGCACCTTGGGCGGAATAATCCGATTTCGGGCCTTGCATCCGCAGGTTCAAGGAAGCCTTCGCCGCCGGAGGGAGGTTTCCACGGGAACGGACTCCAGGTGCACCTCATGGAAGATTCCGGCATCCTGATCATAGGACCAGGCCCTTGTTCCACTGTAATATCCCTTTTTTATCGACACTATGAGATAGAGGTATCCCTCCAGGGCGAATCTTCGATCGTATTCTGAAGGCACTGGTGGGTGGTCGGGATGGGAATGGTAAAAGCCACAGATATCCATGTCTTGGCTTTCCGCTGTCTCGTCCATCTTTAAGAATTCAAGGGGATCTATCAAGTAGCGCCTGCTTTGATCTTCCCTGGAGACGTTTGTTGCCTTCATCATAGCTGTGATGCGAGTGGGGATTCCCTTCGGGGTCATCAGCCCCCCACATGCCTCGTGAGGGTAGGACTCGAGGGCATGCTCCACGAGGAGTTCCATGCAGTGCCCTTCAATGCTCCAGGGACCATTTTCTCTCACCTGATCCATCCTTTCAAGTCCTGCGATCCTTTCTCAGAGGGGCACAATCCGTCATCTAATGGTCCCTTTGCCTCCCGCTATGGGTGGTATTATGGCCAATTGATCGCCATCCTTGATTTTCCTGTTGATATCCAGCACATATTGTCCTTCCTCCTTGTCCAGGACCCTGATATCCTCCTCGTTGAGGTAGATATGGAACAAAGGCCGTTTGGTTTCCTTGTCATAGAGCCTTTTCGTGATCCCGGGATAGTGGGCACCTAGCTGGGAAAGGACCTCTTCGACGCTCCCACCCCTTGCCTCAACCGTGGACTGGCCGCCGGTCAATTCCCTGAGCGGCCTGGGTATCTTCACTGTAACCGGCATCTGTTCATTTCCTTTCTATTCGTCTGATATGTCCCTTTCTCCTTCTGCCTGCACCCTCGATCACTTTATTGATTTGCGGGTACTGCTACAATATCGTTGATCCAATAGAATGTAAAAATTTATGTTACATTGTGGTATATGTCAAGGAAATATTTGCCCTAGACCCGTTATCAACACTATGTTCGCAGCTTTCCACCCTTTCGGACCGAACCGACCGCGTCGGCGGAATATTCGGAGCCAGCCAATTAACCTCCCCAATAGGAGTTTTTCATTGACCTTGAATGACATCTTTGTTAAATGTTCTCTCTCACTGTTTCGGGGCTTGAATTCTGAGGCATAAAGCCTTATTATCTGAAGTTGATTAATATTTCCCCGGTAGCTCAGCAGGTAGAGTCCGCCTCAGGCGGATTAACCACTTGCTCGGCACCGCTAAGGGCTTTG